>JANXXY010000455.1 GCA_025350365.1 Bacteroidales bacterium
ATACGAATCGGCAGGGCGTTACCAAAATTGGAACGATATCTATAACTATCCCATTTACAAGGATCGCGATGTATTGCCTGGCGACTACAAATATTTAGACTGGAATGGAGATGGTGAAATCAATTCAATGGATGAACACCCTATTTCTTACGATCAAGCTCCATGGATGAACTATAGTTTATCACTTAATGGTACATACAAGAACATTGATGTGAGCTTTCTATTCCAGGGATCGGCTCTCGGTTCAATGGAATACAAGGAACCGCTATATTCAATTTGGGGTAGCAATGGCGGTGGTGCATTACAACAATACCTCGATCGCTGGCATCCGGCAGATCCTGCGGCTGACCCTTACGATCCGGCTACTCAATGGATAAGCGGTTACTATGCCTATACAGGTCACTATCCGTCAGGCAACTCCGAATTCAACCGCGTAAGTACAGCATACCTCCGACTTAAGAGTATGGAGCTTGGTTATACATTACCTATAATAAAAGCCATGTCTGCAATGAAATTGCGCGCATTTGCCAATGTTTATAATATATTTACTATAACCAAAGTAAAGTTTGTCGATCCTGAACATCCCGATGATGAATTAGGTCGGCTATATCCACAAAGCAAAACTTATACTTTAGGATTGTCGCTCTCTTTTTAGGAGTCAATAATAAAAAGCAATGAAATAAAATTCAAAATAGAATATGAAAAATATATATATATTATTGTTATCCGGATTATTATTTCTCATCGCATGTAGCAAGGATCTGAATATTAAACCAAAGAATTTCGTTGCCGACGAAGACCTTATGTCAAATGAAGCAGGTATGGAAATTTATATGGCACGAATGTATAGTAACATGCCCTTTGAGGATTTTAAATATATGGCTCAATGGGGACTAAACTTCAACTCATGGCTTGGAGCCACTGGAATTGATGGTACCGGAGAAGCATTGGACCGCGATGGTATTTGCACTGCATTTACAAACGAAGATAATCCCTATTGGGGCAGCGCATTTGTATTATTACGTGACGCCAACCATTTGTTGGAAGCATTACCGCAATTTAAAGGCTCTTTTGCTGAACCAACTTATAATGATTATTTAGGACAAGCATATTATGTTCGTGCAACAGTATTCTACGCTATGGCTCGTCGTTTTGGTGGAATACCTCTGGTTACAAAGGTGATCCAGTATCCTGCCGATCAAGATGCACTGGAAGTACCCCGTTCAAGTGAAGAAGATACCTGGAATCAGATACTTGCCGATTTTGATCAGGCTGCTTCCTTGTTGAGTCCCAAAAGTCCAAAACAAGGCTATTCCAATAAATATGTTGCATTGGCTTTTAAATCCGAAGCTATGTTGTATGCTGGTAGCGTCGCTAAATATAACGAAACAGTAACCGGCCGATTAACAGGTTTGGGTCAGAAAACCGGCACAAGGGTTATGGGTTTTGCAGCTGACACTTGGCAATCAGCTTCCAAAAAATATTTCAGAGAAGCCTATAAAGCAGCAAGAGAGGTAATGCTCAACGGAGGTTACTCGCTGTATAAAAAGAAATGGGTGGCTAACGATCGCGATGCACAATACCAAAATATGGTTGATATGTTCAGCGACCTAACCAGCCCTGAAAATATTTACGTGAGAGAATATTTGTATCCAACCTTAACTCACGGATACGACGCTTATAGCTCACCTTTTATTTTTAGAGCGCCCTTATCCTCTGGAACTTGCCCAACACTCGATTTCCTTGAATTGTTTGATGGATTCGACCGTTATGCAGATGGCACCGTTAAAGTTACTACGGGAACTTCTAATTCAACCGGCGAATATTTATTATATGATAAACCGATGGACTTCTTTAAGAACGCTGAACCACGTTTACGCGCTAATGTGATCTTCCCGGGCGATGTATTTAAAGGAAAAGAAATAGAGATACGTGGAGGAGTATTTACCGGTTCCACCCCAATTAAGCCTTTGTTTAGCGACTATTCTTATGCGAATGCCAACCAATTATACCAACAACTGGATGCATACACAAAACAGCCAAAAGCGTTGTATCTTAGTTCTAACTCAGGAAGTAGCCAGGAGTTAGTTCCTTATAATGGTTCTAACATGACTGCTGCCGGAGCAAATGGTCCTTTTTATAGCAGTGGGGAAAGTTGTATCACCGGATTGTACGCACGGAAATGGCTCAACCCTGATCCTTCCTTCGTAGCAGGCGAAGGCAAATCGGCTCAGCCATTCATTCTGATGCGCTATGCTGAGGTGTTGCTGAATGCAGCAGAAGCAGGTCTTGAATTGTCTTTAGCCGGAGAAACAACTCCCGATGAATCAGATATGCTTCAGGTAGCTACTAATGTCGTAAACTCCATTAGAGAAAGGGCCGGCGCTACACAACTTATCAGCGTAATTGAGTCTTCTCAAGCTGGACGGAATATTGTACGTAAAGAACGTCGCAAGGAACTTGCCTTTGAAAATAAAATAAAATGGGATCTACGGCGCTGGCGTGTTCAACACTATGACCAACGGGAAGGTTTCTGGGGCGAGGCTAAAAATAAGGATCTATATAGCAATAGTTCGGAATACCGTTTCCGTGGCTTATATCCATTCTTCTCTACGCAAACCGGCAAATATTTCTTCGACGCACACTTCCAATGGGTAAGCATGAAGACATTCCAATATAACCCAATTGATTACTATTTTGCTATTCCTGGTGGAGAGGTTTCAAAAAGTACTGTAATTGACCAGCAACCGAACCGATAATAAACTATTAAGAATATATTGAATATGAAAAAAATAATATTTTATCCTTTATTTATCCTTTTATTTTCGCTCAGTTCCTGCAGTATGTTTGAAATTGACAACTACAAGGCTCCTGCTGAAACAATAAAAGGTGAAGTAGTTGACGTTGCTACTGGAAAATCAGTACTTACTGATCAGGGAAGTGAAGGTATTCGTGTGCGCCTGACTGAAGTCAGTTATGGTGATAACGTTACTCCTAATCCCGACTTTTATTGTATGCCCGATGGAACTTTCCAAAATACCAAATTATTTAAAGGCAAATACAATATCCGTATCGACGGCCCTTTTATTCCATTGGTTCGCGCGGATCAAAGTGGCACTCCTATTGCCGATGAGAGTACAACAATGGAAATAAGCGGTGTTACCACGGTGAAATTTGAGGTGCAACCGTTCCTTAATGTAGAATGGGTAGGCAATCCAACTGTGAGCAATGGTCAAATCATCGCTAAGGTTCGCGTTACTCGTGGCGTATCGGAAACTGATTTTAAATCTAAAGTCGAACCGATGGGTAATTATAATAGTACCTTCCTCAATATAACCGACATCCGATTATTTGTCAGTTATTCATCAAGTGTGGGCTATCGTGCACGCGACGATCGTTGGTCAAATAAAATTGAATATACTGGTTCAGATTTTAATCCTTTGGTAGGACAAACGATAACAATTAAATCCGCCGGTTCAATTCCACCAGGACGAAATGTATTTATTCGTGCGGCTGCACGTATCAATTTTGATACGCCTGTTGGCAGCGGCACACGACGTTGGAATTATAACGAACCAACGGAAGTGTTAATACCCTAAAAAGGAATTATTGATATAAAAGAGGCTGTCATCCTGGAGGATTTGACAGTCTCTTTTATGCAAATTACATTTTAACAATAAAATTGTAGTTGTATGCTACAAAGCTACTTCGAAACATTTGTTTGAGCTGATGGTGCTCGAAATCAGGCCAAGAAGGTCTTTACAACTACGGCAAAGCCATCATATCTATTATCCGCCAAAATCAATTGGAATTTGTTCTACAGGCCAATAAGGACAGCTATTTCGTAGATATTGTAAAACAGATGTATAAACAAAAAGCTAAAGCAGGAACATTAATGTTCAAGAATCATTTCGTCATGACACGTGGGGCTTACAAATTATTTCGGTAATGGGATAAAGGAATTAGCTCTGAACTTATATTTTGAAAGGGAAGCTAATTGACCTATTTGTAGCCCTGTGCTAATTTAGGAATTATTCAGATTAAAACACAAAACTTTTAATACTGCTAATAAGAAGTACTTTCCTTTTAAATATCTATATCTCATTCAAACTTTCAGGACTACCGAGATATTATTAACTTAGAATCCTCAAAAACCCGGGGAATGAAATTATCTGAGTTACAAACTACCTCTCAACCGACTGGTAATAATTGTGTGAAAAAAAAATGAAAAGTACGGCTAAAATTTTAACTATTGCGTGCGCTTCAACCTTTAGCATGAATGTGTTCATTTTTATTCTGTTATCATATAAGTTGCTGCCAATAGATTCTTTTCTTTTTACTTTTTTCCGTGTTTTTACTGTAGTCCTGTTTATGTTAATGGCTTTTAAACGCAAATCGTTAACCGTTTGGATATTAGTAAGCATGCTGGCAGGAGCCGAGTTTGGATATGACTTTCCTCTTATTGCTAAGAATATACAGTTTTTAAGTGAGATTTTTCTACGCTTAATAAAAACTGTTATTGCCCCTTTAATTTTTGCAACTTTAGTAAATGGTATTGCCGGACATAACGATCTGAAACTTATCGGCCGGTTGGGCTGGAAATCAATACTTTATTTTGAAATTGTCTCTACTATTGCTTTGGCTATCGGACTTGTAGCAATAAATATAAGCAAAGCCGGTGAGGGGTTAGTATTGCCAGTTACGGCAATTTCTCCGGTTTTTACGGTTAAAGTTCATACCTGGTCCGAATTCGTCATGAATATGTTTCCTGAGAATATTGCCAAGGCGATATATGATGGAAATATTCTTCAGGTGGTGGTCTTTAGCATCATTTTCGGAATTGCAATAGCAAAACTCAATGAAGGATATCGTGGTACCATGTTACGTTTTACCGGGGGTCTGGCTGAAACCATGTTTAAATTTACCAATATTGTTATGTATTTTGCCCCAGTGGCTGTTTTTGCAGCCATTGCATATACAATTGGGCATATGGGACTTGAGGTATTATCGGGGCTTTTAAAATTATTGTTGACATTGTATGCATCATTGATTGTTTTTCTTTTATTCGTCATTCTTCCACTTATTCTGTTCTTAAAAATACCAATTAAAAAATTCATGCTGGCATTGAGTGAACCAGCCTCTATTGCTTTTGCAACAGCCAATTCTGAATCAGCCTTGCCGGCAGCTCTTGAGTGTATGGAGCGATTTGGGGTTCCGCGCAAAATAGTTGCATTCGTAATTCCTACGGGTTATAGTTTTAATCTCGATGGCACCACCTTATATTTATCGTTAGCATGTGTTTTTGTCGCCCAGGTTGCCGGAATTCATCTTACATTAGGCCAGCAAATAGCCATGTGTTTGGTTTTGATGCTTACAAGCAAAGGAGTAGCGGGCGTTTCGCGTGCTTCTCTGGTAGTTTTACTCGGCACTTTAACAAGTTTTGGACTTCCGGTTACACCGGTATTCTTAATATTAGGTATTGATGTATTAATGGATATGGGCCGAACAACAGTCAATGTAATTGGTAATTGCACAGCCACTGTGGTTATGGCCAAATGGGAAAAATCATTCGATAATGAGAAAGCAGAGAAATTTTCAAATCACATTTAATTGGCCTGAAATGACCTTAAATCTCTTTAATAACCTCACTCCTAACCCCTCTCCATAGTGGTTCTGATGCTTTTTCTTTAAATTTCCGGACTGATGATTATGAGCGTTGCCGGTGGAGCAATTTTCCTTCCTTTGATGGGATTACTGTCCGATTCGTTTGGACAAACCAGAGGCCTTTTCCTATTATTAGTAGCTTTCACTTATCTTTTATACTGCTCCTTTACGGTAAAATAAATTTAAAATGGCAACCGACGAACAAATCAATAGCAAGTTTCGGGTTTTATAACAACTTATTTCTTTCGACTTTTGCATAGTAAAATTTGATTATTATGACTGAACAACAAAATATCAATTATAGACGAATTGCAGAAGCAATAGAGTATATTAAAATCAACTTTAAAGAGCAACCCAATCTTGACGAAGTTGCAAAGAAAATTCATTTAAGTCCATTTCATTTCCAACGACTTTTTAGCGAATGGGCAGGCACAAGTCCAAAGAAATTTCTACAATACACTACCGTAGAGTACGCGAAAACATTATTAAAAGAAAATAAAGCAACGCTTTTTGAAACTGCTCACGAAACAGGACTTTCAGGAACAGGGCGTTTACACGACTTGTTTATCAACATAGAAGGGATGACACCTGCCGAATACAAAAAGGGAGGAAAAGATTTGATCATAAATTACAGTTTTGCAGAAAGTCCATTTGGAAACATTATAGTGGCATCTACAGAAAAGGGAATTTGTTTTATGGCATTTTCCGATGATGAATCTATTGCGTTTTCGACAATGCAACTCCATTTTCCAAATGCTCATTTTAGACAAATGGTTGATTTAATTCAGCAAAATGCACTCTTTATTTTCACTCATGATTGGACAAAACTTAACCAAATAAAACTACATTTAAAGGGAACAGATTTTCAACTAAA
>JANXXY010000025.1 GCA_025350365.1 Bacteroidales bacterium
ATCCGTTATTTGGAGATTACTGGAACATAGCACCCACATCTTCTTTTATTTTTAATTCTATCGAATTTCATACAAAGTATAATGGAAAAAAAGATTTAATTTGGGGAATAACGAGGAATTTTCTAGATGCAAATCTAAAAAATACTATGTACGACAATTCAGAATTTGAGATAATTAAGCAAAATTATTCTATATGGTTATATCTAGCAGCTTACGTTAATTTTCCAGGACATAGACAAGCAGATTATTATAATTTTGACGGGAATTGCCCGTTGTTAAAAAGATTAATTACGAACTAAATCACTTATATGTTTTATAAACTATTTTTTTTATGTATTGTATTGATTGGATGCGAAGATTATAGATGCAGGAGAACTAACTTAAAAAGCTTGCATTTAGAAAAAATAGAAATTTGTAAATATTATTTTGAGGTTAATACAGAGAAAGTTAATTTTAAATATAAGGAGTTAAATAATGATTTGAAGGCTTTAAAAATTATTATGAGTGATGATATAAATAATTATAGCAATTTTTATATTATTCAACGCAAGTACTTAGGTCATTTTTGGTATAATTGCAAGGAACAATACTCCGTTGATGCTATCTTACACTGTTATGAAGGTATGATTGATGTGTACAGATATAATGAGGAAAAAGCAAGGATGCCTTTATTCTTAACTCTTTTACCAAAAGTTGACAGTATAGAATTTTACGTCAACAAAACACAAAATGATAACTTTAATTGGTATGATGTAGAACGCTGTTTGAGCAAGGATCAATTTTTAATAAAATCAATCAACAGGCGAGATTCTGGTGAGTTTATAATAATGAGCGACAAACACTCCACGCTTTTTTATTATTCATATCAACCCGTCGTCAATCGGTTATCTAAAACGCCATTTCCATTTGATACTACTATTAACTATTCATTTTATTAAGGATATGATATTTATAAGAACTTAAATATTTTTATTACACCTAAAGCAAACTAATTTAAGAAACGAAAAATGACAGGTCACAACAAAATAAAATATAGCAACAAGACCATAATTCAAAAGGTTGAGTATGAAAAACTTTAAATTATGAAAGACGGGGTAATGTGTCGTATGCGGCTACAAACAACGGGAAATGATGCCTGCGTTACAAACGCACGCCAGCGAGGGTTATTATAATTTTTAAAAGAGAATCTTTAACAGTTACGATGGTTCTATTCCATTTTTTAAATACATAACCAAATGAAAACACATTTTTTATATGCTTCTGTTGCTTTTATCTTTTGTATGTGCACTAAGCCACAAACACATACAAATACTCTAAAAGATGTTAATTTAGAGAAATTAGAATTGTTAAGCCCATATTTAAAATACGACAATAATAACAAACTTTGTTTCGATTGGAGGAATTTAAATGCCGATGTAAGTATTTTAAGAATACTTCCTAAAGATACATTACAACCAGAAAATGATTTTTGTGTTATTGTTAGGAAGTTTAGAATTAGACTTGGTAATTGTTCAGATGATTATGACAATAATATAGCTATTAGGTATGTTGATAATAAGTTTTTTATTTATAGACATTGTAAAAAAAATGAACCTTTTGCTAATATAATGTCAATTTCTACGGAAGATAAATTTAAAGAATACATTCAAAATTATAAAGGAAAATATGTGCCAAGGGAGGATCTAAAAAAGTTTTTGGCTGATAAGGAGGAGATATTTGTTTGTAATAATAAAGCTGACTCGATAGAATTTTTGGTGATACCCAATGAAAAGAACGATATATTTTTGAGATATTATTCCATGTTTCCATATAATTGCGTTCTCCCAATGGGTTTACCCTTCGATACCGTAATCAATTATCCATTGAAAAAATTGGTGAGCAGGTTTTGAATTACTCATCCCTAGCTGGGCTAAATGTTCGAAGCGATAATGGGCATTTACAATGCCGCTTTAAACATAGCTGAATTTGTAATTCAGCATTTTACAGACAGAAGAAAATACACGAACGAAAGTTCTTTGACATATTGGGAATAAAAACAGTAACACAGCGCATGGGTTAGGTAAGGTCTATACCCGTGCGCATCATGTTTTTTAGAACAAGGTAAAAGAATGCATTATTGACGCATTTATTACCGCTTGGGAAAAAGAAAACCCCGACAGCGACCCCAACGCTGCCTATCTGTTTATTGTGGACATGCCCAACAGCATGAATGCCCGTGGTTATATGCCATTGAATGCCAATTACGGGTTTATTTTTGTGGGTGGCGCCAATTCGAGCGTGCATGACGTGATATACCAAAACACCATAGCTCACGAGCTTGGCCACGGCATCTTTAAGCTATACCACCCGTGGGATACTTATGGCACCAATGAACGCCAAACCGACAACCTGATGGACTACGTAATGGGAGCTACTCTTTGGAAGCCGCAATGGGATGCTATTCATGACCCGGGTTTCCATCTCTTTGGCAACCTGTTCCAGAGTGAGGATGAGGGGGCAATCATTGACGACAATTGTTTTGTAAATGAAGCAAATTACCAATCTTTTCTTAGCTATTTTAAACCATTAATCAATTTTCCCAATTTTCAAAGGGTATTTAATTTAATAAAAGAAACGACAAATATTTCGTATTGCTTTTCAGAGCTTGAGGATGGAGAGGGATATAATCCTAATAAAGAGGTAAAACCAAATGGAAATACATTTCCACTTGATTTAAACATAGATTTTTTTACAGGTTTATCTTTCAGGAATACGAAAACCAATGAAAAAGTAACATTTGCTGAATATATAAACAATTCAGAGAAAAATGAATTTTCAAAACCTGAAGAATGGAAAGGAATGATTAATATTAACATGCAAACTATAAATAGTAAAACTATATTTCATGAACTAAACCACGCAGCACAATTCCTTTTACAGAAAAATAATGGTGCTATTTATTCCGGTGCACTGATGGAAGTAGAAACCAGAATGATTTTATTTTATTCCCCTTTTCTGAAAGCGGATGAAGCTACTAGGAAAGATTTTAAAAAAATGAAAGATTTTATTATTGCATTCTATGGGGAACCATTGTCCAGAGATCTACTTCCTTTAACTGGAAATTTTTACGGAACACAAAATCCTTGGGCTATAACATTACCAGAGAACATAATAAAAGTTTTAGGCGAAGAGGAGATTTACACAATTATTTATCAAGGTTTTTCTAATATTAAAAATAGAAATGCGACCAATGCTGATTTTAACTATTTGATGTTTAAATATGCTGAGTGGGTAAAAGTAATGCAAAAATACACTTGGGATTTCAACCAATTTCAACCTAATTA
>JANXXY010000044.1 GCA_025350365.1 Bacteroidales bacterium
GCCTGTAAAATAAAACTGAGGGTAAATTCCGACGGATAGCATCACAACGATGATCAGGAATTGTGGAATGCGCATGATAACAGACACTTCGTGAGGTTCATGAGCTAAAGTGGTACGTGGACTTCCGAGAAATATGGTTCCGAAACTTTTGGTAAAAGCCATTAGCGAAAGACCTCCAATAATTGCCAGCGATGCAATAGAGATAACCATTAGTGTGATGAAATAAAAATCGGACGATTTTAAACCTTCCAGAAAACCGCGGTAAAGAATAAATTCGGATACAAAACCGTTGAAGGGAGGCAATCCTCCAATGGCGATTGATCCGATAAGGAAGATCCATGCCGTTTGTGGCATTCGTTTTATCAAACCGCCTTGCTTTTCCATATTTTTAGTATGCGTTTGCTGATAAATTGATCCTGCCGAGAAAAACAACAACGATTTAAACAACGAGTGGTTAAGTGTATGAAGCAATGATCCTCCAAAACCGGCTATCACAAGAAAATTATTGCCGGTTTCCAGGCCCATCAATCCGAGACCAAGGCCAAGACCAATAATTCCAATATTCTCGATGGTACAATAAGCCAGCATCTTTTTATAATTTCGATGTACTGCCGCATTAAAAATTCCGAAAAGCCCACTCAGTAGTGATATTCCAAGAACCACTTCTCCGAGTAAGAAGTAATCGTGCTTAACCAAAGTTATAACACGGAATATTCCGTAAATCCCAAGCTTTACAATAACACCTGACATGACACCCGAAATGTGCGAAGGCGCCGCAGGATGCGCCTGTGGCAACCAGGTATGGAATGGAATGAAACCGGCTTTAATTCCAAACCCAATAAAAAACAAAACAAAAAGCCAGACATTTGAATGTGAGTTAAAATAGGTTCCAATAGCCCGGAAATCAAATGATTTTTCCGAAGCATACACCCAAATAAAAGCTAAAGTAAGAATCGCCACTCCAACATGCATTTGCACAAGGTAATTAACACCGGCTTTTAAAGTATTTTTCTTTTGGTATTCGAAAATAACAAGTAGCATCGATGATAGGGACATCAGTTCCCACGCAATAAGAAAAGCCAGACTGTGTTGCACCATGCAAACCCATATCATTGACAAATGGAAAACAGAATAAAGCGACCAGTGCAGCGAAATATTCGTTTTCTGCTGCTCATAAGGTTTCATATAACCAATGCCATAGATGGCTCCGTTTATGGAAGTAAAATTTATGATGAGGATAAACCAGGCAGCAAGAGCATCTATACGGATAGGAATAGCGCCAAAAAATGCCGAGCCTACGAAGGTCATATCCAATACATTTCCGTTTAAAACATGTATGGCAGGTATCGATGTGAGAATTGAATTAATGATAACTAAAACAGCGCTACCGGTCGATTTGCGTCGGGTAGGAAGTAGCCAAAGACCTAAAAGCCCAATAAATGTTATTCCAATTGATAAAATAAGTAACTGAAATTTTTCCATTCTATAATTTATCTTTTAAAACCTGCAAAAATAGAGAGTAATGTGATTAAATGAAAAGAAACCGACCAATTTATTTAATTAAAATAACTAGTCAGGTTATTTAGATTTTAGGTTGCAGAGGGTTAAAAGTTGATAACTTTTCTGTGAGTTTTGCGTACCATATCTTATCTTACCGCAGTTTTACGCCATCAAAAGTATATTTTATGAACCGATTATTTGTTTTTCTTTTTTTTGTATTGAATTCATTTGTTGTTTTTTCTCAAGTTCCTTCTAAAAATTCCTTTATTAAGGATATGCAGTGGGGTGTAGATTATCGAATTCATCTTACGTTATTTAACGATTCCAACTATACCATTAATGTGGAAGACATGATTCACTCCAATTCGGCTAACAACGACACTTCGCTCGAAAATTTTGTTTATTATCCCGTAATGCTTGCCAGAGACTTTGTGGACAGGTTAAAGAAAACCAAATCAGACGAAAAGGCTGTTGTGACGCAAACTACAGAAACAAATGATATAAAGCTTGTTACGTTATGGGGGTCATTGCATTCATCCATTGGTGGCGGGTGGGTACACTTTATTAATTGCCTCGAATATTCGATGGAAACCCGGTATTTAAGCATCACAGCTCCGCTGATGGAGCGGCCTAAAACATCGTGGAAACCAAATCCAAGGACTAATACATACAAACGCACACGTAAATGGAAATATTATGTACCGGTTGATCAAAGGCAGGCTCACAAGGAGTATGCACGAAAAGTGAGAGATAAACAACTGGATAATTTGCAGGAAGTTCCTAAAAGTTTTATAAAACTATTTTTAGAAACCAATAACAGGGATTACAAGCAGATTGTGGAATCGCGAAATTTCCGAAAATTGGCACAAATAGATCTGGTAAAGTTGCTTGTTGGATCGAACTACCTTAGTGAGCCACAAATTACCTATATCAAGACAATGGTTCTGAAATCGGTATTGCAATACTCTTACAACCAATTACCGACAGTAATTGTGTTCGACGATCTGGAAGCTGCCGTAGTAATGTCTCTCAACGAAACAGGTTATAATCTGGAACAGGTAGTATTTAGAAGTGATAAAGATCTGGCATTTGAAACAAAGAACGAACGTCTCGATAAAATAAACCTCAACATCAGAGCTATAAACAAAATAAATCAGAAAATTTTTCAGGAACAGTTAAAGAAACATTTTACACGATAAAATCCTAACGTAGCACAAGGCTAATTTTTCACGAGCTTTTACTCGTTCAAATTCTAATAATCTTTGTTCAAACAATTCAACTATACGTGTTTGTACAGCAAAATAGTTTTGCGCAAAGGCGATTTCTTCTTTACGACTATCACCAGTCGTGTCCTTACGGCGAAGTCCTCACGAACCGAAACGAAGTGAGGCTCGACGAAGTCAATACAATTAAAAATACTGAAGCATGAGTAACCATTAGCAAGTGGCAAGGCTTCGACTGAACTCACGCCGAAGTCAGAAGCCATAGTATGTGAGGATGGGCTGACACTCAAAGTCCCATACTGAGAACTACTGTTACGGTTGACAAGCAATGCAGGAGAGGTTACGAAAATCTGATTAACTATTACAAAAAAAGTGGCTCTGTGTTATAGTGAACCGCTTGTTAAGAGACCCTTACGATTAGCGGTTTGAGAGGCTCTCCCCGTCAGTTTATTTGGCGGGGCCGGTATACTCGATTTATTTGTTTAATTTTATTCTTATCAAATCTAAAACATGTTCGTATTGCTGCTCTGTTTTTATTTCAAGTTGAACGGTTTTACCTTCAGCGTATTTTTTTGCTTTGATAAAATCATGTTTAATATAATCCGGTAATCCCCCTGCAATTAATATATCAACAATTTCATTTAAGACGTTTTTTGAGACTATTTATAGTTCTTTTAATAAATTTAGTAAATCGATAGTCGATAATTTTGCAGCCTGGTCGGTGCCTTCAAGCAGACTATCGGCCATATCCCTTTTTGTATGATGAAGTTGAATAATTTTTTCTTCGATGGTATTTTTTGCTACAAGGCGATAAATGGTTACCGGTCTGGTTTGCCCAATGCGGTGCGCCCTGTCCGATGCTTGATCCTCAATGGCCGGATTCCACCATGGATCCAGATGGATAACATAATCGGCCGCTGTAAGGTTTAATCCTAAACCTCCCGCTTTTAAGCTGATGAGGAATAACTCACCCGTTCCCGACTGAAAATCTTTTACTATGGTTGATCGGTCTTGAACAGGCGTGGAACCGTCGAGGTATTGATAGGAGATGTTTCTTTTATCAAGTGCTTCGCGCACAATAGTTAAGTGGCCGATAAATTGGCTAAATACTAGAGCACGGTGTTTATTTTCGAGCAAATCGTCAACAATTTCGAAAAAAGCATCGAGCTTGGCCGAAGGTAATTTAAGTGTTTTATCCACCAACAACGGATTGCAGCAAGCCAACCTCAAACGGGTAATTTGGGCAAGCGCTTTCAGGTGTTTTTGACCCGAGGGTCCATCGTCGGTTTCAAGTGCAGCAATGGCTTCGCGGCGTAATGCTTCATAAAAGGACATTTCCAATGTCGATAATTCTACCAAATGTGTAATTTCGGTTTTTGGCGGTAACTC
>JANXXY010000076.1 GCA_025350365.1 Bacteroidales bacterium
GACAAATTATTTCGCTAAAATTATTCAAGCAAATCAATATTTTCAACATATGAATTGCAAATCAATTGAATAATATAAATATATTTTTTAAAGCATAAAACATATCGTTTATTTCTGGCAATAAAAGCCTAAGTAGTGATAATTTAATAATTTAGTTATGTGGTTTCATCCCAACATCCTGGTTATCTTTAGTCTGCTTTTATCGTTTGTAATTGTTTACGTATCCATTCCGTCAATTGTAAAAGTTGCCTGTTATAAACAATTATTTGATGAGCCCGGCCGCCGAAAAAGTCATCATCATAGCACACCCAATCTTGGAGGTATTGCAATTTTCGCCGGAATAATCATTGCTACCGGATTATTCGCAGATCTTACTTTGTCACGAGAATTGATGCAAGTTCTTGTGGCAATGGTTGTAGTCTTTTTTATTGGGATTAAAGACGACATCTTAATTATTGCTCCTGCAAAAAAGCTCTACGGGGAAATACTGGCATCCATCATCATTGTTATACTTGGTGATATCCGTTTTACCAGTTTGCATGGTTTTTTTGGCATCTATGAGATAAATTATTTATCAAGTATTTTCCTTACTTGTTTCGTTGTTATTGTGTTAATTAACTCCTTTAACCTGATAGACGGCATTGATGGATTGGCTACAGGCATTGGTATTGTTGTTTCCTTAACATTCGGCATCTGGTTTTATCTTACGGGCAACCATAATTATGCCATTTTGTCAGCGGCTCTGTTGGGCGCTCTTGTCGCATTTTTCGGATTTAATGTTTTCGGAAAGGAGAATAAAATTTTTATGGGCGATACTGGTTCTCTTATTTTGGGATTGATTATGAGTGTTTTAGTTATTAAATTTAACGAAGCAAATATTACCTATAACGGACCGTATACCATAAGTTCAGCTCCGGCGGTATCATTTGGTATCTTAATCGTACCTTTGTTCGACACCTTACGGGTTTTTATATTACGGATTTTGCGAGGACAATCTCCTTTTAATCCTGATAAAAATCATTTGCATCACCGGGTGTTAAAACTTGGTTTCAACCATGTTGAATCAACGGTCGTTCTTTCCTCAATAAACGTTATGTTTATTATAATGGTGTTAACCTGCCAATCGTACGGAGTTATTTCGCTTATGGTTTTGAACCTTGCCCTGGCATCCCTTTTTTCAATAGTGAATGAATTACTTATTCGGAAACAAAAATTACGAAATCATGCTCATGCATAAACCAAGGCTGATTTACTTACATGCTTTGGTTTATTGTTTTGGCTTACTGATTACAACGTACCTTACGGCTCAATCAGAATTCTCTTTTTCTCCAAATTTATCATTCAGGGTAGAAAATGTTTTTTTAAAAAACACTTCTTACCATCCCGTTATTAAACCTTACTTTTTATCTATCGATAAAAGGAATCAGTTACTTGACTCAATTTATTCGGGAAAAGCCAACGAAAAGAGGGCATTTCTAACACTGTGTAATAAGAAAAACATAGTGGTTTTAAATCCGATTCTTCAATCATCTTTTCGAATATCTCATCTCTACGAACAACATTATGCTTTGGGTTTTAGCATTCAATCGGAATTTGGCAAAAAATTAAGAATTAACCTTAACTATTCCATTCATGGCTTAAGCCGGGCAGGATTTGAAAATACACGCAACGATTCGGCAGGAATTGCCTATTCTCTGGGTAAAGTTCAAAAAGTAAATAAAGGTTACTATCTTGGATTAGTTTTTAATGGCAATATCACCTATCAACCGAATCGGTTTTTGAGTTTTCAACTTGGTAAAGACCGTCATTTTTGGGGCGATGGATACCGTTCGCTGTTTATTTCGGACAATGCATCGTCTTTTCCATATTTCAGCACTTCCATTCAGGTTTGGAAATTTAAATACTCGAACATTGTAGCTGTAATGGACGATTATGTGATTGGGCAATACACCAAATTGTTTCAAAAGTATTCATCAATGCACATCATTAGCTGGAATGCTTCCAACCGATTAAATTTCAATATTTTTGAAGCAGTGGTATGGGCCAGAAACGATACGCTTAGTCACCGATCGTTAGATATCAACTATTTAAATCCGTTTATTTTTTACCGTCCGTTAGAGTATACTCTTGGTTCTCCCGATAACATGCTGGTTGGCATAGGTATGCGTTACCGAATTTTTAACAGCACACATTTTTATGGTCAGTTTATGCTGGATGAATTTTATTTAAAAGAAATAATTGCCAGTCATAAATGGTGGGCAAATAAACATTCGTTACAACTTGGGGTGAAGGTTTTTGATCTTTTCAATATACGCGATTTATATGTTCAAATGGAATACAACCATGCCCGACCCTTTACTTATGGGCATAGTAGCCCTTTGGAAAATTACGGCTATTTACTGGAACCGCTTGCGCACCCGGCAGGTGGTAATTTTCGCGAAGGCCTGGGAATAATTCGTTATGCCAAAGGCCTATGGACATTGAGTTCATTTGTTTCATACCTCAAATATGGCGCAGAACCGGGAGGAAAATCAGTAGGTACCGACATCTATATTTCAAGCAACCAACGAGTCAAAGATTATGGTAATTTTATTGGTCAGGGAATTTTAACCCGCCAAGTAGTTCAAGATATTACTGTTTCCAGGATTTTGAAACCAAAATGGGGATTTTCTGCCCAAGGTGGATTCCGCAATGTGATGCAATATTCCACAACCAATACTCATCAATTTTATATCATTTTTGGGTTGAAAACAGATCTTTATCGAGACGAAAAATTATTCTGATGACTAGAATGATCAATGAATATTCCGGAAAAGGTGATGCCAAACGGCTATCAGGCAGTACTTTTATACTCACCCTTTTGGGAATGTTATTTCTTTCTATTCAAGCATTTGCACAATTATCAATCCCTTTAAACCACATTATTACACAAAAAATTGAAAGCTCGGCAACCAATAAAAATCCTGATTTTATTACTTGCCTGAAACCATTTAACGATCAACAACTTCGCACATTTATCAATGTCGATTCGATACTGGCCTTCGATTCTAAATCCCATTCAAAGTGGATTGGACGAAAACTATGGAATGAATCATTTCTTCAACTCGATAGCCCTGCCTTTCATTTATCATTCGACCCTTTAATCAACTTTTCTTTTGGTGAAGACCAAATATCACATAAAAAACTATTTGTCAATACACGAGGAGCAAGAATTCAAGGTCTGCTGGGCAAAACCATAGGCTTTGAATCTTCGTTTTATGAAAATCAGGGTTTATTCGCTCCGTTTTGGGACGATTATATCTCCCAAACCAAAGTTAGTCCCGGACAGGGTCGTGCCAAGCGTTTCAATAAAACGGGTTGGGATTATGCCTTTTCTTCCGGATATATTCAATGGCAAGCAAGTAAAGTTTTAAATATTCAGTTTGGACATGATAAAAATTTTATAGGCGACGGTTACCGATCCCTTTTACTATCTGATGTATCTACCAATTACCCATTTCTAAAGGTTTCGTTAACATGGAAAAAAGTTCAATACACAAGAATAGTGGCTTCTTTTATGAATCTCGATTACAACATATTAGGCAAGGATATCAAAGCATTTCCCAAAAAAACGGCCAACTTTCATTTGCTGTCTGTCTCATTGTTAAAAAAAATTCAATTCTCACTATTTGAGGGAACCATTATTGGAAACCCTGATTCCCAGGGAAAATTCAAACTAAACATGGATATATTAAGTCCAATACCCTATATTGATATGTTGAAAACCAATCAGGAACATATCAACCCGGTAGCCGGGACAAACATCCGATGGCAAATAGCTCAAGGATTGGCGTTCTACAATCAATGGGTTTTTGATAATGATAAAACCTCCAAAACAAAAAGCTATGGTTTTCAAACGGGTATAAAATACTATAACGCTTTTGGTATCGAGAGGTTGTTCCTTCAAACTGAATATAATCAGGTAATGCCATTCACCTATTCAAACTCCGATTCAACCATTGCCTATTCTCATTACAGCCAGCCGCTGGCGCATCCTTTGGGTGCAAATTTTAGGGAATTTACTGGTATAATTCAATATCAGGTTGGACATTGGTCCGCATATGGAAAAATGACCCGTGCTAAGTACGGAACAGATGATTCAAAAACAAATTTGGGGAAGGATATCCTCAAACCCATTCCTGCTAATGCTTCAGTATCAACCTTATTTCAAGGTGAGATAACAAAGCTAACTACGTATGAAGGAGCATTATCGTATTATTTTAATCCAAAAAATCAGATGAACATCTCGGCAGGATTTTACTTACAGAACACTGATGCCTTTCAATCTCAAAAAATATCGACTTTTTACCTGTCGTTTCGAACCTCGCTGACTAATCTTTATTACGATTTCAGATGATCGTAATTTCAGAATTCCTGACCTCTCGTAATTTAAATTGGTTAGATTAAATAAGGTAAGAGATTTTGGAATCGGATTATGTGTTCTCCTACTAGGTTAAAAGCTTGTAAATAAGGTTTAAAAATCTTATTAGAAAGCGATAACACTTCTAAAGAGATCTTATTATCTTATTAATAAAGGACTATTTAATTTACGATGCTATTATTTTAAATCTCTGATAATTAATATATTGGTCAGGAGTCCTTAATTTATTTTTTTTTAATAAATCGCATTATTTTTCTTCCAATACACGATTTCGATATACTTATTTGGCACAAAATTTGTTTTATCATTAATATCAAATACAAATTACCATATACCTGAAAGGGCAAGGAAGTCGGGATAATCACTCGGCTTTCTTCTTTTTAGAACGGTTTAAATCCAATAATCTCCCGAACCTCGCGTAACGTTTTTGAAGCGCTTTCCCGAGCCTTTTCAGAACCCATATTTACCACCTTACGCAAATAATCATTATCCTTATAAATATCGTTTATTTTCTCCCTTATTGGGGTCAGATAGGTAACAATATCTTCTGCAAGCTGCTTTTTCATATCCCCATAACGTATTTCACATGAATTGTATTTCTCTTTAAAATGAGCTACTGTGTCTTGAGCCGATACAATCGTCATGATCGTAAACAGATTTTTCACTCCATCGGTCATCTGCTGATTTGGTTCGGTTGGACCGGTATCAGTAACTGCCGACATCACCTTCTTACGAATTACTTTTGGTTCATCAACCAGGTATATTCCATTTCCAGCCGATTTACCCATCTTTGCCGAGCCATCAAGACCCGGAACTTTCACGAGGTTTTCACCAAAATTAAAAGCTTCCGGTTCAGGAAAATAATCTACTTTGTATAACTGATTGAATCGACGGGCATATTTTGCAGTTATTTCGAGGTGAGGCTTTTGATCCTTCCCCACCGGTACCTTGGTGGCTTTATGAATTAAAATATCTGCTGCCTGTAAAACCGGGTAGGTAAGAAGTCCTGCATTTACATTATCGGGTTGAGTGCGAATTTTTTCCTTAAAGGTCGTAGTACGCTCTAATTCACCTATATACGCATTCATATTTAATAAAAGGTACAATTCGGATATTTCCGGAATGTCGCTTTGCACAAATATAGTAGCCACATCCGGGTCGATTCCACATGCCAGATATTCAGCAAGTATTGTACGAACGTTACCGTGTAAATCAGCCGGAGTGGGATGAGTTGTAAGCGAATGTAAATCGGCAATAAAAAAATAACACTTATATTCATATTGCATTTTTACGAAATTCTGCAATGCACCAAAGTAATTCCCCAAGTGCAGGTTACCTGTAGGCCTTATGCCGCTGAGAACAATTTCCATAATATAAGAATCTGTAAATTAAATATTATCTGCCTATCTTCTCATAAAGAGAATTGCAAAACTATAAAATGTTATTTAAATATATGACAATTAATTAGGCTAATGAAGGAATTTGAAAATTAATGAGGACGAATTACTCTTTACCCGTTCGGCTTTTGGTTAAGCCTGAGCCGAATATATCCTCCCAGGCTCAGTCTGGTTTTATATGGCCGACTTAGGCAAAGCCTAAGCCGAACTTTGGGGTAGGATAAAATATTCCTTATAAAAAACATAAACATCTGTTTCATTTTATTTTTTAGTCTGGCCTGCCCGGATTGTAATAGTTATCACTTACACTATATTTTTGGTAGCTCTCGTAACAATTAATATCTTCGTGCTCTTAAATCATCATGTTATCTTGTTAGTACAATATTTATGATGATTTATCAGGTTTTTTGATAAATAAAATAATACCATAAATTATGGAAACAACCCGTCAAAGTAAGGTTGCCCGCTTAATTCAGAAAGATATAGGAGAAATATTCCAACGTATTGATAAGGATATTTTGCAGGGTCGCCTGGTAACGGTTACTGTGGTTCGCGTTAGTCCTGACCTCAGTTTTGCAAAAGTCTTTTTAAGTATTTTCCCTTCGCAGAATACCAAAGAATATCTTGAACATCTTCAACATTTTACTAAAACTGTTAGGACTTTATTGGCTCAGCGGGTAAAAAATCAACTGCGAATAGTACCTGAAATAGCCTTTGTAATCGATGACAGTTTGGATTATGTAAACAGAATTGATGAACTTTTAAAGAAGTAATTATAGTCCTGTATATCAATACTCAATACTCCTTTTTGCAACTTGATAATTACAATATTAATTTACCTTTATGCAATACGATCCTATTAAACGATACTTGGGAACAATATTTAATTCCACTCCTGCCCTGCGTGTTATGTTTTACCACATGTTAAATTTGCTTCTTTTACGCACATGGCACATAAAAAGAGAGGTTCGATTAATCCGTAATACATTTCCCACCAATGTTGAGATTCTGGATGCAGGCTCCGGATTCGGGCAATACGTTTATTATCTGTCTACGATGTCTCCTTTTTGGAAAATAAAAGGGGTTGACGTAAAGTTAGAACAGATTGCCGATTGTAATCAATTTTTCGCAAAACTTGGCAAGGCTAATCAAGTTACTTTTGAAGAGGCCGATCTTACCAAATTTGTTGAACCGAACAAATACGACATGATTCTATCGGTGGATGTGATGGAGCATATTCTGGAAGATGTTCAGGTTTTTAAAAATTTTAACCATTCACTCAAGCCGGGAGGAATATTGCTTGTTTCTACACCTTCTGATCAGGGAGGATCTGATGTGCATGATCACGAGGAAAGTTCGTTCATCGAGGAACATGTTCGCGACGGATACAACCCGAAGGATATAGAGGACAAACTCTTGCTCGTTGGTTTTTCAAGAGTCGAAACAATGTTCTCATATGGTTGGCCAGGCAAAATTTCATGGAAATTATCAATGAAGTACCCTATTTTAATGGTAAACACCAGTAAATTATTTTTGTTAATTCTTCCTTTTTATTACATCATTACATTTCCGTTTGCCTTATTTTTAAATTATCTTGACGTTAGAATAACACATAAATCTGGTACAGGATTAATAGTTAAAGCATGGAAATAAATTTGAGGCAGGAACCAATAGGCAATACGAAATTTAATATTTAAATACTTTCTGCATAATCAATCAACCCATTGAAAATTGTTTCATACATACAAACTTCTGAATAATTGAATTTTCCACTATATATAGCTAAAAGGTACTTATTTGCAAAAAAGTCTCATAATGCAATTAACATCATTTCGGCTATATCACTTGCCGGTGTTACAATAGGTACGATGGCTCTCATTATTGTTTTATCTGTATTTAATGGATTCGACCATTTAATACAAACACTATTTAATTCATTCGATCCGGATTTAAAAATTACTATTGTCGCGGGAAAATCATTTCAGACTGATGATGAAAAGCTTAGTCAATTATCGAAAATTTCAGGCATTGTTGCATGGTCGAAAGTAGTGGAGGAAAACGCGTTACTAAAATATGGCGAAAAGCAATATATCGCTACTATAAAAGGAGTTGATAAAAACTATCCATTGATCAATAAATTAGATTCCTGTATTACAGAAGGAAGCTTTACCCTTGAAGACGAAAAAGGGAGATACGCAGTTATAGGCCAAGGCATTGAATATTATCTTCAGGTTGGATTAAAATTTATCACTCCTCTGGTGATTTATGTTCCCAGAAAGTCTGCCACCCTATCAATGAATCCCGAAAATGCATTCAATCAAAAGTATATTTATCCTTCGGGTGTTTTTAATATCCTTCAGGATTATGACTCAAAGTATGTGTTGGTTCCTCTTTCGTTTGCGCAAGAATTATTAGATGATTCCCTATCTATAACCTCAATAGAAATTCGAACTACTGAAAACAAAAACATCGATCAAATACAAAATGATGTCCAACAGTTATTTGGAAGAAATTTCAGTGTAAAAAACCGATTTCAACAAAAAGAATTGTTTTATCGCATCATGAAATATGAAAAGTGGGCTATTTTTATGATTTTGAGTTTTATTCTGGCCATTGCCTCCTTTAACATTGTAGGTTCCCTATCCATGTTGATCATTGAAAAAAAGAAGGACATCTCAACCCTACACAGCATTGGGGCTGATGGGCAATTTCTCAGAAGAGTATTTCTTTATGAAGGTATCATGATTTCATTTTTCGGAGCCTTCCTTGGACTTTGTTTAGGGTTAATTATATGCTGGTTACAGATAACCTTCGGTATTGTAAAATTCCCAAGTAGTGGATCATTTATTATAAATTCCTATCCCGTTGATATTAAAGCTGTGGATGTCGTATTTGTGTTAATTACCGTATTGTTAATTGGTTATTTAGCCGCATTGTATCCTGTTAGGTACATAATAAAAAGATACTTACCTGACAATCAATCTATAAATTGATAATTTCTTCAATTGTTACTAATTACCTCGCTAGCACAGATTTGCAATCCGTGTTTTCCCTTAAGTCGTTCCCGAACGAAATATGCTCGCCGGCACAGATTTGCAATCCGTGCCTTTCATTAAGTCCTTTCCAAAGGATAAACGCAATGGCGTAATATATACAAATTCAATTATATGTATTTAAATGCTGCAAATTCAAACATCAATTTATAAATTCATTTCGTTTACGAAAATTAAACTCTGGCAGGATTTTCGGACTCTGCCAGGTTTACCCCTTGACCTTCCAGAGTTGACCCTCGCTGGCGCAACTTTGCAATCCGTCCTTTCTTTACTTCCTTTTCAAACAACATACGCAATGGCGTAATACATACAAATTCAATTATATGTATTTCAATGCTGCAAATTCAAACATCAATATAATTTCATATTGTTTACGAAAATTAAACTCTGGCAGGACCTTCGGACTCTGTCAGGTATACCCCTTGACCTTCCAGAGTTGATAGACCTATAAGAGTCTAAAAGCCATACTAACTCACATACAACTGAAAGTACATTTAGTTTGTAAACTAATATTTTACGCGTACTTATGGAGACTAATGGACATTGATTACCCTCGTATTTAGTGGCAACGTATTCGGTCAGGCACATTACAAAAACATACTTTCTTGATAATCAATCATATAATCTATAATCACTTCAATTGTTAATAATTATTTAGTATTTGCTATTAAAAAATATTTATATTTAGCCAAATATTTTTTAACATATTGATTGATAGCCAAAAATCTCGAACAGTAAAAACCAATAAATTTATGCTATTCACAGGTAGATCATTAAAATAGGAGCATTTATCAGATAATTTTCCCTTATCGTAAAATTAATAGAACTTTATTTCAATGCATTCGTAAAAACAGGTAAATATTTATTAACATAATTGACAACATATAATGAAGTGGTATCCTAATCAAAAATCCAGGCTCATGAAAAAACTAGCGATCAGTTTTATATTTTTTTGTATTATTGGCTTATCAGGATTTTCTCAAACCATTGATTTCTCAAGTAAGATTGATTCTATAAAAAATGGCGATCAATACCAATATACCATCTCAATCACACTTAATAAGATCCTTGACAATTATTCTATAAGTTTATTTGAATTAACTCCGGAACAAAACTTTAAGCTCCTCGATCGTAAAATCAATGTAAGAAACCTGATTATAACCTTCACTGTTAATGACCGGCAAAAATGGATGATTATGGTGGAATCAGGAAAACAAAGCAAATCAAAATTTATTAAATAGATTATTTTACCAAATAATTGTGCTATGATCATAGGAACCAATCTATTCAAAAGAATTATCACTTTACTGTTTATCACCTTTACTATACCCTATATTGTTCTGGCACAATATAATGTAACCGCAGTAAAAGTAGATATTTCCTGCATTGGACTCATTGATGGGCAGGTTATTGGGATAGTTACAAATGGAACTAGTCCATATACTTATAAATTATATAGAGAAAACGCCGTTTTTGGTTTTGATAAAATAGGTCCCGATGTAATTGATAATAACACTTCTTATACTTTTTCAGGACTTGGAACAGGAAAATATTATGTATATGTAATTGATAGTAACCTTCCTTCTTCTAATGAAGCCTTCAGTACCAATGTAATAATTGCAGAACCAGCTGACCTTAATGCAGGTATCGTAGGTGCAGACACTACAATTTGTAATCCTCCCGGCGATCCGGCAACCTTTTACCGAATTATTGATCCAAGTGGTGGAAGTGGTGTATGGACATATAGCTGGGAATATTCAGATGATGGCTCAAACTGGAATTTAATAGGAAGCAGCAATTCATTAACGTATAATCCTCCAATTGGCCTTACAGCGACCAGACAGTATAAAAGAAAAGCAGAGAATATTTGTCCGGCCAAATATTCCAATATAATTACAGTTACAGTTACAAACGCACCTACTTCCCCGGGAACGATAGCCCCACTAACTCAAACTATTTGTTCAGGTACATCACCTTCAGCATTTACTAGCACCGGACCTGGCGTTGGAGGAACATCTCCGACTTATATTTGGCAATATTCAACTACATCATCAACTGGTGGTGTTGGAACTTGGACGGATATTCCCAGCAGTGCCGGTCTACTTAATTTCACTTATTTGCCCTCTATTTCTGTAAAAACATATTTTGTACGGAAATACTATAATGCTTGTAATGCTGTATATTCAAACGCAATAACGGTGAACGTTTATGGCACAGTAAATCCAGGTACAGTAAATCCAACATTAACTCAAATTTGTACAGGTACTAGCCCTGGTATTATTAATTCAACACTTGCCGCCAGCGGAGGATCAGGTAGTTTAGCTTACCAATGGCAAGTAAGCTCCGGGTGTACAGGAACTTATATTAATCTAGCGGGATTTACTGCACCTTCTTATACTCCAGGAAATCTGGCAACATCAACATGTTATCACAGAAAGGTTCATGATAATACCTGTAATTTAGATTATTATTCTACTCCTAATCCGGTTACAATTACTGTTTCGGCTATGACTACCCCAACGATAAATGTAACCAAATTTTTAAATTGTTTTGATGGTACTGATGCAGATTTAACAGCCAGTATTAGTGGTGGGATAGCTCCATACTCCTACACTTGGGAACGTTCAACATCAGGATTCGCATCTGGTCCATGGGTTGGAATAGGAATAAATTCAAACGTGTTAAGTAACATTAGTCAAGGCCTTTATAGAGTGTCTATTACGGATGCTATATTATGTGGGCCTGTATCAAGCTCAAAAAATTTTGTTTGGAGTAATCCAACTCTACCAGTAGGAAGTATTCCTGCAACATTAGTAATAGGAAGTCCAACTGCACAAAACACTTGTGGAGTTAGTAATGTAGGAAAAATTACTTTTACAGGAAGTGGAGGAACAGGGACTTTAACTTACAGAATAAATAGCATTGCTTCTGGAAATATTGATCAGGCTTCTGGTTCTTTTACAGGATTAGCTTCCGGAACATATCGTATTTATGTTTTAGATAGCAGAGGTTGTGTGAAACAAGGCACAGATGCGGTTGTGGGTACAAACACTATTCCAACACCTGCCATCGCCGCCGATCGCACCTCAGTAAATTGTACCAACCCAACGGCTAACCTAACCGCCAGCGGAGGAATATCATATGTTTGGAGTACGGGGGCTATAACTGCTGCAATAGCTGTAGCGCCTGCGGTTAACACTACTTATTCGGTTACGGTTACTGCTGCCAATGGATGCAGTGCAAACGCAACTCAAGCCATAACCGCTGATAAAACAGCTCCGACGGCAACCATCACCGCCGATCGCA
>JANXXY010000109.1 GCA_025350365.1 Bacteroidales bacterium
CACAAATCCATGTTCGGAAAATATCTGCCCTGATGGTTAAAAACGGAGCTTGGTTATTATCAGGTTTCATAGAGAAATTATTCCAATTGTTGTATCCATTATATAAAAAAACAATCCCGATAAATGCTTATGCTTCATCAAAACGAAGTTTTCTTTTAAATAACGCCATTTTTAATTTCAGCACACAAAATTCTAACCCACCCTTTCAATTAATTGTTGCTCATAATATGGGAGCTTTATATCCCGCATGGTTGTATCACCGGAAAACCAATATCCCGTTTATCTTCGATGTGGAAGATTATTATCCGGGCGAACAAATCAACTTCGATGCCTCCAACGAAAAACACCGTCGGGAATTTCTGTTGCAAAAACTGTTACCCGATGCTGCCTGTGTTACCGTGGCCTCACCCCTTATCGGCGAACGGATAAAAGCTTTGGTGGGTGAAGGTAAAATCAAAAACCTGGTAGTAATAAATAACTGTTTCCCTGCCGACGAATTTGAGTTCATAACTAGCAGAACCAAAGGTGAGAATTTAAATCGAAATGATAATGAATTTGGGTTAGGAACTAACATTTTCAAATCCTCAAATTTTCAAATTGACAAAATCCACTTCGTTTGGTTCTCTCAAAACATAGCCGCTAACCGCGGGTTGGAATTTATTATTCCTGCCCTGGCAAAGGTAAGTGACCAAGTGCACCTGCATCTGATAGGCAACTTGTACCCGAGTTTTAACGGGGATTGGGTGGAGCCAAACCGGGAATTTATTACCAGCTATCCCCCCATGCCGCAAAAGGAATTGAATCGTTTTATCTGTCAGTTTGATGTGGGTCTGGCTTTAGAGCCGGGGAAGGATGAAAATAACCGGATTGCCATTTCCAATAAAATATGGGCTTATATGCAAGCAGGGCTTTATATTTTGGCTACCGATACTCCCGCGCAGGTTGGGTTTATGAATGAGCATTTGGGGCATGGATTGATATGCGAAATTGATGAAACGGAAAGGCGCATTGGCGCAACGATAAATGATCCGGTTTCGGAAGCAGTTGTAAAGATTTTGAATAGCATCGAAACCATTCGAAAGGAGAAAAAGGAAAGGTTCGAGAGGGCAAAGGAGTATTCGTGGGAGAAGGAAAACGAAAAGCTACAGTGGATATGGAAAACTATCCTAATTAAACAATGAGTTTAAAAATCTTTACATTTATTGGTAACCTTTTGGTTGAGTTTGCCGCACCATTAAAATATGGGTCTATTTGCAAGATAGCGCCAAGCTAAAAATCGACCAATCGATATTTATCACTTCGTTTTTTTTTATATTTGTACAAAGAATAATGACATGAATATTCAAGCAAGAAAACTGGTTTTAATAGAAGAATTCCTTCGTATTAGTGATGAAAGCCTTATAACAAAACTTGAATCATTTATCAAACAAGAGAAAAAATCATCTTACGATAGGAACCTAAAACCCATGTTACTGAACGAATTTCATGAAATGATAAACCAGGCAAAAAGGGACAATGATGCTGGTAAGGTTATCTCTCACCAAGATCTTAAAATGAAGGTGAAAACATGGAAATAAGAATTGAATGGTCTGAATTGTCAGAAAGACAGCTCAAAGACATATTTGATTACTATTCATTTGAAGTAAGTCCAAGAATCGCTCGAAAAATAATCAATAAAATAATTAATAGGGTATCTGTTTTAGAAAGTAACCCATTAGCTGGGCCGAAAGAAGAACTTTTGAAAGGTTACCCCGAAGATTTTAGATATCTTGTTGAAAACAATTACAAGATAATTTATTGGGAAAAGGATCACATTATTACTATTGCTTCTGTCTTTAATTGTAGTCAGAATCCAGAAAAAATTAAGAAAAAATAGCCAATTGAATACTGATTGTGAAGAAGAAGACAGGAATGAATAAAAATCTTGTCGATACTTCCGGTTGGCTTGAATATTTTACCAATGGTGAAAATGCCGAATTCTTTGCTCTGGCAATAGAAGATACCAGTAATTTAATTGTTTCGATCATTAACATTTACGAACTTTTCAAAAAGGTTATTGTTGAACCTGATTTTTTATGGTTCTTAAGTACGGATCAATACGAACTTTATAAATTCCAAATAATTTATTTGTCACTTTTTTGTCGAAAAAAGTTACCAAAACTTAACGAAGTGATCTCTTGAACACCTATAAAAATAAACATGAGGTGAATAAACTCTGACCGGCGGAACTCATTCCGTCTCGTTCCTCGACTTCATTCAAACAG
>JANXXY010000125.1 GCA_025350365.1 Bacteroidales bacterium
CATAGATGCTTTTTACTACTATTGGCCCCGAGACTATGCCAGCAGGTACTTTGACTTTAATTTCAGTAAGGGTGAAAGATAGAATTTGCCCTGCAATATTTCCGGGAAAAATTACTGTTAAAGGAGCACTTGGATCATCAATAAAGAAATTACCTTGTATTACTGCGGTTCCGGCATCTGGAACATATTCGCATACCAAATTTGAGACCATTGGAACCGGTACATCAACGCCAAAAGGGTAAATTATATTTGAACTATCTTTAAAAATCAGTTTCAACTCATTGGTAACTTTCCCGGGAATTTTATTTGGGATACCTACAATAATAGTGTTACTGGTTATAAAGCTTGTATTGAGTATGGCAGATTGGTCGTTAAACCATACGGCTACAACATTTTGTAAGTTATCACCTATAATAGCAACATTGTTGCCCATAAACGCATGAGCAATCAATGAATCGGATTTTAAAGGATCGGTTATACGAATGTATCTAATCGCGGGTGTCCCTCCACCGTCTCCAGAATCTTTTTTACACGCTTGAAAAAAACCTCCGGATGCTAAAAGGATTAATAGCAAACCAGGTAATATATAGTATGTTTTTAAATATTTTTTCATGTCAAATTTGCTTTAAAGTTTTTCGAATTAATATCCAATGGTACTAAAGTCAAATGGAACCGGTGGGTTCATAAGATTAGGGTTGATTGCCATATCAGTATCAGGGAACGGAATTTCAAAACTGATATTAGCTATTGGCACTTTAAATGAGTTGATTGTAACGTCTGTAATCAAAGAAGTGCCTTTGTAAAATCCATCTAAATTATTCCAGTTACCACGCTCCTGCGTCGACAATCTGGCTTTAGCTTCGTCTGGTTTGTAATAGCTTAAACGAACAAAATCATACCAGTTATCTCCTTCACAAGCCAACTCCAAACGACGTTCCTTGAAAATATCATCGAAAGTAATGGATGGTTTTGCAATATAATTTTTAACTGAACGTCCACGAACCGCATTGAATGCACTTAAAGCGCTTGCATCAGAAGTTGAACCGGCATCACCTAAAACGGCTTCGGCGTATACCAGATATACGTCAGCTAAACGAAGGATGTGTGTGCTTAGTGCGGTGGACATTTTTTGTGTACCAACACCTAACGGTATTCCGCTACCTTTAAGATGATCAAAATTGTCGCCAACAATATGTTTAACAAAATTAGAACCTGTAGGGTTTCCATAACCTAAGTTTGTGACAGATCCATCAGGTAATGTTTTAATTGAAATCCAATCGTATGTAAATCCACCTTTGTCTCCCCAGAAATAATCATAATGGTCGCCCATCATCATCATGGTGGCTTTACGACGAGCATCATCGGTAATACGTTCTTTGGCAGTTTTTAAGATTGCATTTTCACCAAAGGCTTGTTGCAAATCAATGGTTAAACCAGTCCAGGTTCCCCATGTATTTGGATCTTCACACCAACCGGATAAAGCCAAATCAGCTTGGAGGGTATTTTGGGCAGTCCAATGATTACCTACTGTCCAATGCCATGCAATCAGACTTTCAGAGCTAAAATTGTTAGCCAAACGGAAGATGTCCGGGTAAACCGGAGTTAAAACGCGACCGCTCTGTTCGATTACTATTTTCGCATATTGGGCAGCTTTTGCAAGATCATCGGCATTGCGGCTACCAGATAATCCATACCCCGATTTTGTAAGATAAACTTTTGCTAAAAGACCATAAGCGCTATACTTGTCAATCCGGCCTGCTTTATTATGTTCAGGAAGTAATTCAATAGCTTTTTCTAATGTCTTTACAATATAAGTATAAACATCATCAACGTTGTTTCTGGATAAAGTATTCGACGAATTCGACGAAATAATATCGGCGTTGTTATGAATAATAGGTATTGCACCAAAACAACGAACAAGAAAGAAATAAGCGGTGGCTTTTAAGGTCAAAGCTTCACCTTTTACTGTGTTTTTGGTAGCCAGAGACACTCCTGATCCTGCCTTTAAATTGATATTGTCAATTACTCCATTACAATAAGCATTTACTGACCATAATGATGCAGATGCATTACGCAAATCTGGATCGCTCGATTTAAGTACAAAAGATTGATACGCATTGTCAGTGCCATAATAAACGTTTCCAGCGAGTGCATCACCAATTTTTATAAATCCGCGTTGAAAATCGTACCATGGAGAATTATATACCGGATTTATCGACTGAAAGCATTGTTCGTCAGTTTGGTAAAATCCGTCAATAGTATAACTGTCTTTAGTAGGACGATTTAAAAAAGTATCGCACGATGCCATTCCTACCAGCAATACCGTGGCTATCGCCAGTTTTTTAATATTAAATATTTTCATATTATTTCCTTTCAAAAATTTAGAATGAGAGATTTAATCCAAAAGTATATACTTGAGGTGAAGGATAACGTCCGTTATCCAAACCATATACATTTGTACTTGCCGTACTTGCTCCAATCTCAGGATCGAAACCGGTATAATTTGTGAATGTGTAAATATTTTGAATATTGGCATAAATGCGCAACGATTGCAAATGTAAAATATTCAACACCTTTTTAGAAAAATTATATCCTAGTGCAATATTCTTTATTCGCAAATAGGAACCATCTTCAATGTATCGATCGGACAAGCGGTGATTGTTGTTCGGGTCATTTTGAATACCGCGTGGTATTGAAGTATTCTCATTAGCCACTTTTACATTGTCGATATCATTAAACCAAGCATCAACCGCTTGACCTGTTGAATTAACGTAAGGATAAACTAATACCGGATCAATTTGTGTTAACCTCGCACGATCAGTTACAGTTGCTAATTGATTGTTCCACAACGAAGTCATACTTGTTAAATTGATTGACGAATAGTTAATTACTTTATTACCATACGAACCATTGATAAAGATAGTCATATCAAAGTTTTTATACCGGAAGGTATTGTTTAATCCGAACGTAAAGATTGGCATAGGCGAACCGATATTGGTACGGTCATATTCATCAATTTTTCCATCAGGTACTCCATTGGGCCCGCTAATATCGGCAAACTTAATATCACCCGGAAATACTGAATTCGTGCGGCTGTATGATTTTCCATCAGTTGGGCTTTTTTCCTGAGCAGGACTATTTAAAATGTCAGTTTTATCTTTAAAGATACCTACCACCTTATATCCGTAAAAATTATAAAGTGGCTGACCAATTTCAGTCCTTGATACTACATCACTCCATTGTCCATAACCTTCTATAGCTGAAGAATTAACACCATCCAGCGCTACCAATTTGTTCTTGTTAAACGTCAATTGTAAATCAGTATCCCATTGAAATTCATGTGTAAAATTGTGGGTAGCCAATGATATCTCTAACCCTTTGTTGTCGATGGTTCCGTAGTTTCCGAAAGGAGCAGCTAATGCACTTGACTGATTACCACGAGTTCCCATATACGAAGGCAATTGCATTTGCATTAACATATCGTTTGATACTTTGTCGTAAACGTCCAATGTTAATTCGATGCGATTTTTCAAGATTCCTAAATCTAATCCAATATTTGTTTGTTCCTGAGTTTCCCATTTGATGTATGGGTTAGCGATACCACTTTGACGGTATCCCACGCCAAGACCTGTTTCCATTACTGAAATAGCGGAACCCCATAGGTATCCACCAATATTCTGGTTGCCGGTTTGTCCCCAACCAAGTCGCAATTT
>JANXXY010000141.1 GCA_025350365.1 Bacteroidales bacterium
TTAAACGTTTTTCTTAAGTTGGCCATTTTGAGCATAGAAGTAGATTCTTGAAACTTTTCCTTAAATGACATCTTCATATTTTGCACAAACGATTACATTTGCATAAAAGCTCTAAAAACAATGAAAAACCTTTTAGCCTTACTCTGTATTGCTTTATCAATAACTATTAGTTTTGCTCAAAAAACTGAAATAATATACCTTTCCGGTACGGATAAGGATCATACAGTTGACTGGAATTTTTTCTGTACCAAAGGGCGTAATAGCGATACATGGACCAATATCGGCGTTCCTTCGAACTGGGAATTACAGGGATTCGGAACATATAATTATGGACATGATAAACCCTTAGCTGATGAGCATGGTTTGTATAAGCATAGTTTTCAAGTTCCTGCCGGTTGGAAGGGAAAAAACATTCTCATTGTTTTCGAAGGATCGATGACTGATACTGAGGTTAAAATTAACGGCAAACTGGCAGGCCCAATTCATCAGGGAGCTTTTTATCGATTTACCTATGATATTACTAAACTACTCAAAATAGGACAGACAAACTTACTGGAAGTTAATGTTAGTAAAATGTCATCAAATTATAGCGTTAACGAGGCAGAACGAACTGCCGATTATTGGGTTTTTGGTGGAATTTTCCGTCCTGTTTATCTCGAGGCTTATCCAAAAGAATACATCAGCCGCGTTGCTATTGATGCCAAAGCCAACGGATCATTCTCTTTAGATGTTTATCTGAATGGCATTAACAGGTCAAAGCAAATTGAAGCACAGGTAACAACCCTTGCTGGGAAACCCATAGGCAGCCCTGTGGTTGTTAATGTGAACCCAAAACAGGGGAAGATAACCCTGAATGCTTCCTATCCCAATCCTTCACTCTGGACACCAGAGTTCCCAAACCTTTATCAGGTAGAAGTTCGTCTGAAAGATGGTTCGTCCGTTAAACACACTATGAATCAAAAATTTGGCTTTCGTACCGTGGAGGTTAAAAAAAGAGACGGTATATATGTGAATGGCGAAAAAATCATGTTTCGTGGCGTTTGCCGGCATAGTGCATGGCCATCCTCAGGCCGATGTCTCAGTAAAGAGCTTAGCATTACTGATGTTAATCTGATGAAAGATATGAACATGAATGCTGTTAGGATGAGTCATTACCCTCCTGATCAGCATTTTCTCGATGTCTGCGATTCGCTTGGACTTTTTGTTCTCGACGAACTTGCCGGATGGCAATACCCTCCCTATGACACCATTGTTGGCAGGAAATTGGTGAAGGAAATGGTTGTCCGCGATGTGAATCATCCTTCCATCGTATTGTGGGATAACGGTAACGAAGGTGGTTTTAATTTTGGTCTGCTCAACGAATATGCAAAATACGATCCTCAGAACAGGAAAGTAATTCAGCCTTGGGACAATATCAATGGGATGAATACACATCATTATATTTCTTATAATTTTGGAGCTACCGAATGTTTTAATGGTCGCGATATCTTTTTCCCTACAGAATTTTTACACGGTTTATACGATGGAGGACACGGTGCCGGTCTCGACGATTATTGGAATCTTATGCTTTCAAACCCTTTATCGGCTGGGGGGTTCTTATGGGTTTTTGCCGACGAAGGTATCGTTCGAAGAGATAAAAACGATTCCATTGATACCAAAAAAAACAACGCTCCTGATGGGATTCTGGGGCCATACCGCGAAAAAGAGGCTAGTTTTTATACTATTAAGGAAATTTGGTCGCCTGTTTTTTTTGAGAAGAAATACATTACTCCTGAATTTAATGGAAAGCTATTTGTCTCCAACCGGTTTTTCTATACAAATTTAAGCCAATGCAAGTTCTCGTGCCAATTCGTTCGGTTGCCCGACAATCTATCTAAAAGCGTCTCTGTTAAACAGGATGCATCCATCCAGATCCCAGCACTCGAACACGGAACTAAAGGATTTCTGACAATTGCTTTACCAAAAAATTGGCAGGATTTCGACGTATTTTATATTACAGCTACTGACCCTTTTGGTCGAAACATTAATACATGGGCCTGGAATATTTCTTCTCCCGAAGCGATAGCATCCCGTTGGGTTAAAACTTCCTCAGGTACGGTATCTACCCGTGATGAAGGGGATTTTCTAATTCTGGCTTCCGGCAATACAGAAGTTTTTTTTAATAAATCCAACGGATTACTATCAAAGGTTATAACAGGGGGAAAAAACATTTCTTTAAACGGTGGCCCTGTGCCTGCTGGTTTTGACGCAAAATTCAAAGAAATAAAACATTATCAGAAAGGCGACAATCATATAATCGAAATTGCTTTCGAAGGCAAAAATAAATACAATGTTACATGGACCATGCTTTCCGGTGGTTGGTTACAACTCAATTATAGTTATCGGCCAGGTGGGATGTATGATTATTTGGGCGTTTCTTTTTCGTATCCCGAAAACCTTGTTTTAGGAGCTAAACTACTGGCAAATGGACCATACCGGGTTTGGAAAAACCGAATGAAAGGCACGCAGTTTGGCCTTTTCAACAAAAAATATAATAATACCGTAACTGGGGAATCGTGGGATTATCCTGAATTTAAAGGGTATTATTCCAACTTTTACGCTATACGAATTGAAACTAAAGAATTGCCAATCACCGTTGTTTCTGCTACGGAGGATTTATTTCTTCACCTTTTTACACCCGAAGCACCCAAAGGAGCTTATAATACCAATACTGCTCCACCATTTCCGGTAGGAAACATATCATTCCTTCATGGAATAAGTGCGATAGGTACAAAATTTTCAAAAGCAGAAACGTCAGGTCCACAGAGCTTTAAAAATGAATTCTCTCTCAATGGCAATAGTGAAAGTCTGAACGGACAACTTTATTTCAAGTTTGGAGAAGGCGCTGAATAGAAGTATTTTTGTGGCTGTCGCAAGAATTTGGAATTGGGTTTGATTGTTTAGTTTTTAAGGATGAGAAAATACCGTGTTTATATTTGGATAACTATTATCTTAGCAACACTAGCTGTTATTCTTTACACCATCGATAATCAGGGTACATTAAAGGTGGACAACAGGGAATTTGCTGTTTCCGATACATCATCAGTCACAAAAATAAAGATAAGTGATGGTAAGTCAGCACTCACGCTTGAACGACAAGGTATAGGATGGACTGTTAATGAACAGTTTAATGCCAAACCCAAAACTGTTAAAGCACTTCTTGGCGTTATATCAGGTCTCGAAATTAACTCGCCGGTTTCTAAAAGTATGACGCAAGATATATTTAATGGGTTTTCATTCAGTGCTTTATCTATTTCTATAGAGTCTTCGGGCAATGTTATCAAAGCTTATAGAATTTCAGAAAATGATAGTATCCGTATAGGCTCGTTTGCTATGCTTTCCGGGGATAATACACCTTACGTTATTCATATAATGGGTTATGAAGGCCGTATCACCAAACTATTTCCTGTCGACCCGCGGTTCTGGCGCGATAAAACACTTTTTTCGTATCGCCCGGCTGATATTTTAACCATTGAAATTGAATACCCATTGCATCCCGAAAATTCGTTTGCTTATCAGTTTTTTAGTCCTGGCGTTATGAAAATAAAATCACTAAGTAATAACCAAACAATTTCTATTGATAAGAATAAAGCTCGTAGTTACTTGCTGAATTTTTCTTCAGTACCGTTTCAATTGCTTGAATCGGTTAGTTCGAAGATGATATATGATTCGCTTGTTTCTCAGAAACCATTTTGCGAGATTAGAGTTAAAAATTCCGGCAATAAAGTAAAAACTGTTAGAACATATCGCATACCCAATCCAAAAAATCCGGTAAGTTTTAACAATAATATAATGTATGCTCTTATTCAGGATGATAACATACCAATTATTATAAAATACATTGATTTAGACCTTATTACGCGAAATTTTTCAGATTTTGTTTCAAAATAAAAATGGAAACTTCATTGGGTGTAATCATATTTTTTTGTATTATTGGAATTAATTTATAAGAGAATATATAATTGATATTCAATAACCTTTGACAATTAAAAATAGATACATATGAAATTTGTTGTGTCAAGTTCTGATTTGCTTAGTCACCTGCAAGCAATTAGCAGAGTTATTAGTAGTAAAAATTCGCTGCCGATACTCGATAATTTTCTTTTTAATCTGGAAGGCAATGGATTAGAAATTACTGCATCTGATTTGGAGTCTACGTTTATTACACGGATGACGCTCGAGAATGCTTCTGAATCTGGTAATATTGCTATTCCGGCAAAAATTTTACTCGATACGTTAAAGGAATTTCCAGACCAGCCGCTTACATTTGATATATCATTGGAAACACTTTCGGTAGTGATTATTTCAGCCAACGGACAATTCAATATTATTGGCCAGAATGGAATCGATTTTCCGCAAGTCCCAACTGTAAAATCCGAAAAGAAAACATCATTGCGTATTAATTACGAAGTATTGATGAATGGTATCACCAAGACTTTGTTTGCCACTGCCGATGACGAACTTCGTCCGGTAATGAACGGTATATTTATAGAATTAACCGATAGCAGCCTTACTTTTGTTGCATCTGATGCGCATAAACTGGTTAGGTATCGTCGCAACGATATTAAACCTGATGCTAATGCTTCATTTATTCTTCCTAAAAAACCGGCGGCACTGCTGAAAAACATTCTGCCAAAGGAGTCGAACGATATTCAAATTGAATTCGATGACAAAAACGCAGTATTTACACTTACTAATTTCACCCTGGTTTCCCGTTTGGTTGAAGGTAACTACCCAAGCTACAACTCTGTTATCCCAACTGATAATCCTAATTCGTTGACTATAGACCGTTTAGAGTTGTATAACGCGCTTCGCCGCGTGTCGGTTTTTGCAAATCAGGCAAGCAATCTGGTCAAGTTGTCGATTGCAGGGAATCAACTTACTGTTTCGGCACAGGATTTGGATTTTTCTATTTCTGCTTATGAGCGTCTTAGTGGTCAGTATGAAGGTGACGATTTGGAAATAGGATTTAAATCATCATTCCTTATCGAAATTCTTTCGAACCTTTCATCCGGCGATGTTATCTTCAAGCTGAACGATCCTTCACGCGCCGGTATCATGGTTCCTGCTGAAACTGAAATCGAAGGGGAGGACATTCTTATGTTGCTCATGCCAATGATGATCACTATTTGAAAATGATCAGATTACATCAATTAATATTATCGAGGTCGTCCGGATTCCGGATGACCTCGTCTGGTTTTTATAAAGTTCGAACAATTCAATAAAGCAAACATGAGATTAAATCTAAAGAATCCTCTTATCATTTTCGATTTGGAAACTACCGGAATGAACGTAGTAACCGATAGAGTAATTGAAATTTCGTACCTGAAGGTTTACCCCGATGGTCGTGAAGAATCAAAAACAATGAAGGTTAACCCCGAAATGCCGATAAACCCAGCTGCTACAGCAGTACATGGAGTAACCAACGAGGATTTGAAGGATGCGCCCACATTTAAGGAAATAGCTCAAAATCTTGTGGTTTCATTTGAGGGGTGCGATTTTGCCGGATATAATTCTAATAGGTTCGATCTTCCGTTGCTGGCTGAAGAGTTTCTTAGGTGCGAAATTGATTTCGATCTGAAAAAGCGTAAATTTATTGATGTTCAAGTGATTTTTCATAAGATGGAGCAGCGCACCCTTGGAGCTGCTTATAAATTTTACTGCAGTAAAGATTTGGAAAATGCACATACTGCCGAAGCTGACACAAGAGCTACTTATGAGGTATTACAGTCACAGTTAGACAAATATAAAGATCTGGAAAATGATATTGACAAATTGTCCGAGTTTTCGGCTCAAACAAAAAATGTGGATTTTGTAGGTCGTGTAATTCTAAACGAGAAAAATATTGAAGTGTTCGGTTTCGGTAAATACAAAGGGGTTTCTGTGGAGGAAGTTTTTGATAAAGATCCTGCTTATTATAGTTGGATGATGAATAACGAATTCCCTTTATATACCAAAAATGTATTAACAGCCATTAAGTTGAGAGGGTTTAATAAAAAAAAATAGTACGGGATGTATAAACAATGAACCCCAAATTACATGAAAATATTTGCTATCGGACGGAATTATATCGATCATGCCAAAGAACTGAACAACCCGGTTCCTGCTGAACCAATGTTTTTTATGAAGCCGGATACGGCTTTGGTGAAACATAATAAACCTTTTTTCTATCCCGATTTTACGGAAGATTTGCATTATGAAGTCGAGATAGTGCTGAAATTGAGTAAGGTAGGAAAGAGTGTTGATGAAAAATTTGCACATCGGTATTATAATGAAATAGGCATCGGTATTGATTTTACTGCCCGTGACATTCAGTCGAAATGCAAGGAAAAAGGTAACCCCTGGGAAATTGCCAAAGCCTTTGATGGATCAGCTCCTGTTAGTGAGTTTATACCCAGAGAAAAGTTTGAGGATGTACATCAATTGAATTTTCATTTGGATATTAATGGAGTTACCGTTCAGTCGGGTAATACCAGGGATGTAATATTTTCATTTGAGAGGATTATCTCATATATATCTAAGTACATCACTGTAAAAATGGGCGATTTGATATTTACAGGAACCCCCGCCGGGGTTGGTCCGGTAAAAATTGGCGATCACCTTCAGGCATACATCGAGGATGTATTGATGCTCGACTTTTACGTAAGATAATTCTTTCATAAATAAAAAATATTTTAATGTTAAAATGATGAAAGTATGTGGCTTTACCATTGTAAGGAATGCAATTAAATTTGATTATCCGGTAATTGAATCCATCATGTCGGTTTTACCGGTGTGCGATAAGTTTATTGTTTGTCTGGGAAATTCAGAAGACACTACACGTGAGGCAATCGAAGCATTAAAAAACCCGAAAATTGAAATTATTGACAGTGTTTGGGACGATTCTTTGCGCGAAGGTGGAGCAGTTTTGGCTGTGGAAACCAATAAGGCATTTGATGCTATTTCTGATGATTACGATTGGGCTTTTTATATTCAGGCCGATGAGGTTGTTCATGAAAAATATCATGACGAAATCCGTAATTCAATGCAAAAATATCTTGGCGATACCACTGTTGACGGCCTGTTATTTCATTTTCAACATTTCTACGGAAACTTTAAATACGTTGGTGATTCCCGTAAGTGGTATCGACGGGAGATAAGAATTATCCGGAATAATAAAAATATAAGATCATACAAAGATGCTCAGGGTTTTAGAATTTCAGGTTCTAATAAGTTGAGAGCCAAATTAATTGATGCTTATGTTTACCATTATGGGTGGGTGAAAAACCCATACTTCATTAAGGAGAAACAAAAGGATTTCAACCGTTACTGGCATTCCGATGAATGGATAAAAAAGGTTGTAGCAGAAAATCAATTTTTTGATTTTTCTGATGTCGATTCCTTAACCCTTTTTAAAGGATCTCATCCAAAAGTTATGCTCAACCGCATTGCCAAACGAGATTGGGATTTTGAATTTGATATTTCAAAAAAAAAATTCAACCTACGCCTCAACATTCTTCATTTTATTGAAAAACTAACCGGAATCAGGGTTTTTGAATACAAAAATTATCGAAAAATTTAATATTAATTGAAATAAACCAAACATAATAAGTATTGAATTTTTTGGATTGCTTCCTTCCTTACTGTGTCACGTAGTTGAATGTTTTATTTCCTTTTGCAACCGGTCAAAGAAGTGAAGGCAATAAAAATCGCTTCCTGCCGATGTGGCCTTGATACAAACCGCAGACAGGCTTCTTTTTTTTTCAAGTACTTCGTTTTTTAAGTAATTAACTACTCCGATTGGCCCCAGAAACGATTCCTGCGAGTATCCAAACTTTTCAATCTGAAAATTCAGATCTTTAAAATAATTCTTTGAAGTTAAATACCGTTGAAAATGAGCATTAACTAAGGGAATGCAATGTCCAAAGTTGTCTGTGAAGTGTTTGTAGCGGCCTTCCATATTTGTCAAAACTTCTTCCGGAAGGAGTTTAACATTCAAATGTCTCATTAAGTAAATTTCGAGGTATCGATAAGCCCCGATAATACCAAAGGCATCAAGATCATCGGCAGTGTTTAGAAATTTTTGAATTTCGAATTCATTTGGAGATGCCGCTGTCTCTATATACTCTTTTTTGTCATGATTTTCAATCGCATCAAGCACTTTTTCGAAAAAATCTGGAGGGGTAATATTGCATTTTTGGATGAAAATCTTGCACATCTTTCTGCTAATTTTCCCATGTTCCTTTGAGGTTGTTTCACTCATTCCCTGGTCGTGAAAAAATACGGCAATTATCAGTTGTGTAATATCTTTTTCTGAAATAGCCATGCCTTGCTTTGCAGATTGGAGTATCAGGTTTTTTGCATATTTCCAGACTCTTGCATGATGCAATTGATCATGAGATGGCAGGTGGGTTTCTGAAAATTGCCGGGTACATTCGATCATTAATGGTGTGAGCCAAACGGTCTCGGTCTGCCGAATGATTTTATCCAAATTAGCTATAGTCATTATTTTTGTAGGGATAATTTAAACGTAGCTAACTTTGAGCATGTTAGTTTGACCCTTCTCTTCAAAAGGGGTACTACCGACATGAACAACCACGTCTCCTTCGTTAATATAATCGTTATTTTTAAGAAAATTGAGGGAGTGTTGTATTGCATCGTCCATTTTATTGTAATCATCGAATGTAAAAGAGCGAACGCCCCATACCAGCGACATTTTTCGAAGAAGGGTTTTATTTCTGGTAAATACAAAGATACTGGCATCGGGTCGATGGCTCGAAATCTTAAATGCGGTATAACCGGAATATGTGAAGGTAACTATGGCTTTTGCATTGGTTTGACTTGCCATTCTGCATGCGTTCAGGCATATTGAGTCTGGCAAGAATGTTCGCGTATTTTGGATAGGCAGTGTTTCACGGTTAAAAACAAATCCTTTTTCTGTCCAGTCAATAATCTTCTGCATGGCAACAATAGATCCAATAGGGTACCTTCCAACAGAGGTTTCAGCGCTTAGCATTAGCGCATCGGCTCCGTCAAGTACAGCATTGCCTACATCGTTAGCCTCAGCGCGGGTTGGCCTGAAGTTGATGATCATACTTTCCAGCATTTGCGTGGCGATAATTACCGGTTTGGCTTTGGCAATACAACGT
>JANXXY010000217.1 GCA_025350365.1 Bacteroidales bacterium
AACGAAAACTGTGAAACCGGGCAGAGTCCGAAGGAAACCTGGCAGAGTCCGAAGGTCCTGCCAGAGTTTAATTAGCTTAATTAGACTCTTCCAGGTCTATCGACTCTGGAAGGTCAAACGAAAATTGTGAAACCTGGCAGAGTCCGAAGGAAACCTGGCAGAGTCCGAAGGTCCTGCCAGAGTTTATTAACTTAATTAGACTCCTCCAGGTCTATCGACTCTGAAAGGTCAAACGAAAACTGTGAAACCGGGCAGAGTCCGAAGGAAACCTGGCAGAGTCCGAAGGTCCTGCCAGAGTTTAATTAGCTTAATTAGACTCTTCCAGGTCTATCGACTCTGGAAGGTCAAACTAATACTGGGAAACATCACATTAAATTGAATATCAGGCTAACTAAAAAATAAAGTAATGCTTAAACGGATGAAAAAAACGACCCGAAACCCATGGTTATGGTTGCCTACTCTTTATTTTGCAGAAGGGTTACCTTACGTTGTGGCCATGACTGTTGCCGTTATAATGTTTAAAAGGCTGGGTATTTCAAATACCGATATCGCTTTATATACCAGTTGGCTTTACCTCCCATGGGTAATCAAACCACTTTGGAGTCCGATGGTAGATTTGCTCAAAACCAAACGATGGTGGATCATTTTTATGCAACTGCTTATAGGAGCCGGTTTAGGAGGTATAGCCCTTGCCATACCTTTACCTTTGTTTTTCAAAGTAACCTTGATTTTTATGTGGCTTTTAGCTTTTAGTTCAGCCACTCACGATATTGCGGCTGACGGCTTTTACATGCTTGGGCTAAATGAGCATCAGCAAACGTATTTTGTGGGAATACGCAGCACTTTTTATCGCATTGCCATGATTACCGGACAAGGCCTATTGATCATTCTTGCCGGCTTTTTTGAAACATCCACTGGTCTTCCGCCCATCGAAATAAATGCGGTAACCAATACGTCTTATTCTAATAATATTCTACTACCTGAGATTTCTCAAAATAATGAATCAAAATCGAAGAATACCTTCTTTGCTGCATTCCCGCAGCAGGTTGTGCTATCTACTCAAAACATTCCGCAGGGAAAACTTGATTCGATCCGGGCTATCGTGGTTCAGCATAATCAAATCAATGGTTTTGTTCAGTTGGGAAAAGAAATGCACCCATCTTCAAGTCGAAAAGAGCAATTATCATGGTGGACTGAAAATATTTCAAACCCACTTAAAAAGTTTTTAACGGATAAAGTCAATGCAAAGGTTAAGCCTGTCTCCATAAATTCACTTACCGGGAATATTGCGGTTGTCGCAATTAAGCTAACAACTAAACCGGAAGTTGACAAAGAGATGGTGCTTAACATGAAATTCCAAAGAGGAGATAATAGCATCAAGCTTGTTGAAGGAGATCGATTGGCTTTTAATAGGAGTAATTGGGATAAACCAGCATACATTCTGCTGCAGGCCGATTCAAAACTAAACCATTCAACAGAGGCTATTTTTAAAGGAATATCGGGAAATATCCATCTGGCCTGGAGCATCACCTTTCTTATACTTGCCGGTTTATTTGTTTTGTTTTCCTTCTATCATCGGCTGTTGTTGCCTTACCCGACATCTGACCAGCTGGTTAGACGTGAAGGGCAAAACTTAATTAATGAATTTTTCAAGACATTTGCCTCTTTTTTTAAAAGAAAAAATATCGGTGTTATCATCTCATTTCTATTGCTTTATCGTGTTGGTGAAGCACAATTAATTAAAATGGCGTATCCATTTATGCTTGATCCGCGCCAATTGGGAGGACTTGGGCTTACTACCGGTGATGTGGGTTTGATTTATGGAACATTTGGTATTCTTGCCCTTACTACCGGCGGCATCCTGGGCGGTATTGCAGCTAGCCAAAAAGGTTTCAAATACTGGCTTTGGTGGATGGTGCTGGCAATCAACCTGCCTCATATGGCCTATGTTTATCTCGCTTATGTACAACCCGAAAATTACCTTACCATTAGCTTGTGTGTAGTAGTTGAGCAATTTAGCTATGGATTTGGGTTTACAGCTTACATGCTTTATATGATTTATATTTCGGAAGGTAAACACAAAACAGCCCACTTTGCAATCGCAACAGGATTTATGGCATTGGGGATGATGATTCCGGGTATGTTTTCAGGATGGTTGCAGGATGTGATAGGGTATAGAAATTTCTTTGTCTGGGTGATGCTTTGTATGATTCCCGCTATTATTCCGGTATTCTTTATCAATGTTAAACCGGAGTTTGGATTGAAAAAGCAAGAGTACCTGCCAAGTGAGTAAAATAATTCATTTAGGAAAAAAATACGAACATGAAGTCACCAAGACACGAAAAAAACTAAGCCATCGGTAAGTAATGCATCTACTTTTGTTCACCGTAAGCGTTCCATCCCTGAGCAACTATGGGAATCTGTTGATTAAGATCTGTAACCAAATGGCATCCTTCCGACTTATGAGTTATATGTCCTATGATTGAAATATCATTTCGTAATAGAATGATATTATATTTCTCAAGCGGAACTGTAAATAGTAACTCATAATCTTCGCCACCATTGAGTGCGCAAATCAACGGTTCCATGTTAAATTCCCTTGCTACTGCAATGGATTGCTGATGAATAGGTATTTTTTGATGATAAATGTTACAACCTGTATCAGATTGAGAGCAAATATGGAGCAACTCCGACGATAGTCCATCGGAAATATCTATCATTGAGGTAGGTACAATATCATTTTTAGTAAAATAATCAATGATATCTTTTCTTGCCTCCGGTTTCAGTTGGCGTTGAAGCACATAATTATATTCATCAAGTTTAGGCTGTCCGCCTTTTGAATCAGCAAAAATTTTATTCTCACGTTCCAGCACTTGCAAGCCCAGATAGGCAGCCCCTAAATCGCCGGTAACGCAAATTAAATCATTTTCTTTTGCCGTTGAGCGATAGGTAATATTTTCCTTATCAACCTCTCCAATCACAGCAATGCTTATGGCAAACCCCGTCATTGAGGCCGATGTATCACCACCTACTAGATCTACCTGATATTCCTCACAAGCAAGTCTAAGACCCCCAAAAAATTCATCGAGAGCCTCAACCGAAAATTTCTGCGAAACGGCTATGGAAACAACTAATTGCCTAGGCATGGCATTCATGGCATAAATATCCGAAAAATTTACTATAGCAGCTTTATAACCAAGATGTTTCATTGGAGTATAAACCAGATTGAAATGAATACCTTCCATCAACATATCTGTGGTAATCACCTGACATTTATCTCCGTATTGAAGAACAGCGGCATCATCGCCAACGCCTTTAATGGTGCTTTTATGATAGACGGGTAAATTGGCCGTTAAACGATCAATAAGTGCAAATTCACCAATTTCACTCACGGAGGTAAGACCTTTTTTTGATTCACTCATGGATACATATTTTAGGGCTGCGAAAATACTATTTTTTTATAGAATAATTTCGTCTAAACTGATTTTAACAAATAGACAAATAAGAAACTCCTGGCTAACCTTAGTGTGCAAAAAAAATGACCGTAGATGTTCGGCGAATTTCTCTGACTTTGTCGAGCTAAATTGCGGTCTCTTATCGCTAGAAAAAATCGTATCTTTGTATAAAAATTGTATTATGAGCTTAGCATTAACGAACAAAACTATAGATAAATACTTTGGATTCTTAACACATCTTGATAATGGCTCTAAAAAAAAACTCATTATTAAGTTGACTGAATCAATTGAAACAACGGAAGGAAGCAAATTTGAATTGAGGGACTTATTTGGAGCATGGGAAGATTCAAGAGATTCTGACGAAATAATTAAAGAGATTAGAAACTCTAGGATTGATAGCATAAATACCACTGATTTCTAATGAAATACATGCTAGATACCAATATTTGTATCCATTTCTTCAGAGGGAAATTTAACCTGATTCAAAAATTTGAAGAAATTGGTTTGGCTAAC
>JANXXY010000396.1 GCA_025350365.1 Bacteroidales bacterium
TTTACTTCTATTTACTTCTATTTACTTCTATTTACTTCTATTTACTTCTATTTACTTCTATTTACTTCTATTTACTTCTATTTACTTCTATTTACTTCTATTTACTTCTATTTAGTTCAATCTATTTCTATTAATCCTTATTCTTCAATGCTGTAGACTTTCCCCTTTCTCCACGAATCAATGGCGGTTCGCCAGAAAGGGCTATAGGAATCGTTGCGAATCATGATGTAATGGTTTTCACTATAAGGCGTTGCTATTTTATTGAAGGTGATGCTCAGGTTGGTAGCATCTTGCCGAACATAATATTCCCATATTTCATTGGTAGCTTCTTTTTTAATATAACTCGGTGGCCCGAATATCATATAAATCATTCCCCTATCGGTTTTCCATCCTTCCTTATAACTTGTAAAATATTGATTGGCATAGGTCATACGGGTATAGTAAATTCGTATTAATTCTCTTGTTATTTCCGGGTTTCCATTTAAACCTAACCAATAATTATCAACTGTAAGCTTATACTTATCATTGCTTTGCAATTTTCGGAATTCCTCTGAGGTTGTAATAAATTCCAATGGTGGTATCATCGCCTGAGCGCCTTTTATTTTAGGGTAATTCTCTCCATAATTGGCAAGCAATAATCCTTCCTTTTGGGTTGTATCGGTTTGTACGAAATAGAAACCCTTGTATGTTAGTAAAAAAGCTTGTTGAGGATTATAGTCAAAAACCCAAAGGCTATCGGCCTTAAATTTAAACGTTGGTTCTACAGCAACAGAGAATGGCGGTAAAGGAAGAGGTGTATTATCCTTGTGGTATTTAACGAAAAGTTTTTTTGTATTTGTTAGGTTGGCCATAATATGTATGGGTTCGTCGGTATTCAGATAGGACCGAAACAATGGTGCATCGTTGGGATGAGTTAATATTTTGAAGTTTTGAGAGGAAAAGCGAGTCATTTTATTCACCGTTATCATGTTCTGCTGATAGGTATTGTGGATAATATCTGATAATGATATCCGCAGTGAATATATTTTCCCGGGAATGGCTTTTACCGATATTGATGTTACAATAACACGCTTACCATTTTGTTTGTCGAATTTTCGTATATATGAGGCGCTGTCGGCTATTTTCTTGTTGGCCGGGTCGGTGGTAATGTCGAAGAGTTGGTATTGTATTTTAACTTTTGCCTGCATCGCATTTTCGGGGTTTGCCTGATTGAATAACAATTCATCGGTATTTAACCTGATAAGCAATTGAGATGCAGTGTCGCTATGGTGAAAAACCACATATTCAGGATGAATAAATCCCGATCCTGGTGTATATAAATACGACTGATTTTGTTGCTGTACAACATTGCGCTTGCTGGCACATGAGTATCCCAGAATTACCAGCAATAGACAAAAGCCCAAAACTTTGAATGATCGCATGTAGGGTTATTTTTTGAAATCGGAGTAAATTTACTAAAATCTTTGTTCTTTTAATTGCTCAAGTTCGGTATTCAATCGTTCCCAGGTCGACATTTCTTTTTCAAGCAACTTTTCTATTTCACCATGTCGATTGTAAAGTTTTACCCCGGAGCTTTTTTCAATGTGATCGGGATTGGCAAGCAATGAAGTGATTTCTTCCAATTCTTTCTCAAGCGATTCTATTTTTTGTTCGGAAGCAACAACCTGCTGGCTTGCCTTTCGAATAATTTTGTCCATCTCTTTCTTCTCAAGATAATCCTGTTTGATGGCCGATGGTTGTTTCGACACAGAATCGATGACAGGTTTTACTTTCCGTTCCAGCTCAACCAAGTTTTCAAGTTTGCGTTTCTGGAGAAATTCATAAATACCACCCAGATGCTCTTTTATTTTATGATTTTTAAATTCATATACCTTATTGACTAATCCATTGAGAAATTCACGATCATGAGAAACCAGAATTAACGTGCCATCGAAAGCCGCCAATGCTTGCTTTAATATATCTTTCGAACGCATATCGAGGTGATTGGTTGGCTCATCAAGCACCAACAGATTTACAGGTTGCAACATAAGCTTTACCATGGCAAGCCTTGAACGCTCACCTCCTGAAAGAACTTTTACTTTTTTATCCACATCGCCGCCACGAAACAGGAAAGCGCCCAGCAAATCGCGAATTTTAGTACGAATGTCGCCAACAGCCACCTTATCGATGGTCTCAAGCACGGTAATGTTTTCATCCATCAGCTCATCCTGATTTTGGGCGAAGTAACCAATGGAAACATTATGCCCTAGCTTCATATCTCCTTCATAATCAACTTCTCCCATCACAATTTTAGAAAAAGTAGATTTGCCCTCTCCATTTTTGCCTACAAAAGCTATTTTTTCGCCGCGTTCAATTACAATGTCCACATCGTCGAGAACTGTTTTGTAACCATATTTTTTGGTTACACCCCTGGCATTAACAACTACAGTACCGGAGCGCGGCGCTGGCGGGAACTTAATATTTATGGCGGACATATCTTCTTCATCCACCTCAATACGATCTATTTTATCGAGTTGTTTGATCCGGCTTTGAACCTGAACTGCTTTAGTTGCTTTGTATCTGAATCGTGAGATAAAATCTTCGGTTTCTCCAATTAATTTTTGCTGGTTGCGGTATGCCGACATCTGTTGTTCGCGTCTTTCTCTTCGAAGTTCAACATATTCGGAGTAGGCTGCTTTGTAATTATATATCCTACCCAACGATATTTCAATCGTGCGGTTGGTAAGGTTATCGAGAAAAGCTTTATCGTGAGATATTATGACGGCCGCACCACTGAAATCTCTGATATAGTTTTCGAGCCAAGTGATGGATTCGATGTCGAGGTGATTTGTAGGCTCGTCGAGCAGAAGCACGTTAGGGTGGCGGAGGAGAATTTTTGCAAGTTCAATACGCATACGCCAGCCTCCGCTGAATTCATTTGTCTGCCTGAGAAAATCGCTTTGCGAAAAGCCAAGTCCAAGAACTGTTTGTTCGAGCGATTCGTCGATATTGGCGCCGCCCAGTATATGAAAACGATCGCTTAGATCGGATATTTCGTGTATCAGATCAAGATATTCCTGACTTTCGTAATCTTCGCGATAAGTGAGGGTACGGTTAAGATGTTGAATCCGTTTGTCCATTTCGAGAACTTCAGAGAAGGCAGTGCGGGCTTCGTCGAGAACTGTCTTGCCATCCTGATGAATCATCTGTTGAGGCAGGTACCCAATCTTAGCATCTTCAGGAATCACTACCTCACCGGAGGAAGGTTGCTGTAAACCACACAAAATTTTAAGCATGGTTGATTTTCCGGCTCCGTTTTTTCCCACCAAACCAATTCTGTCCTTCGGATTTACCAGAAACGAAACATCCTTAAACAAGTTAAACCCACCAAACTGAACCGTTAACTGATTGACTGAAATCATGATAAATAAACAAATTTTGAGAGGACAAAACTACATGAATTTTTCCGGATTTGCCAAAAACCCAATACCCTTAATTTTAGAGCCTCACTTTTATTACCACTTTTTTCACTTTCATTTTTTCGTCAACTGCAACTCCCGGTAAATGAGCGTCACTTGGAAAAAGAACAGCAAAATTTCCAGGGCGTAAAATCACATAATCGCCTTTGCCATCGTAAAACTCAATGTCTTTTTCGGGGTTGTAAGGTGTGTTCACCTGCATACCTTTTGGTGTGGCAACACCTATTTTTTCTTCGCCCGAAATCAGAATCTGAATGTCGGCATATTTCTGATGAGCTTCCCATTTAGTGTCGTCGGCTTCTTTTGTTTCGTATTCGCTAACCACCGCAAAAATATCGTCTTCTACAATCGTGTGACGGCCAATATCGAGGCGTGCCAAATCGTAATTGTTAATGTAACTTAAAGCCACAGCCAGCCTTATATTTATTGCGGCATATAACCTTGAATTTGCAAGTTGATCAATAATCATAATATTCCATAGTTTTATTTTTCAAAGATATAGAAATTGACGAGGAAAAAACGGATAGAACATCTTCAAATTATTGTCTTATCTTTGTGCGGTTAATTAAATAGAAATGACGCATAAATCGGGCTTTGTAAATATAATTGGTAATCCAAACGTAGGTAAATCGACGTTATTAAATGTTTTGTTAGGAGAAAGACTTTCCATTGTTACTTCAAAAGCCCAAACCACACGCCACCGAATACTCGGAATTGTTAATACCGATGAATATCAGATAGTTTACTCTGATACTCCCGGAATATTGAAGCCTCACTATAAAATGCACGAAGCCATGATGAGTTTCGTAAAAACAGCTATTGACGATGCTGACGTGTTGCTTTATGTAACCGATGTGGTGGAGACAATGGATAAAAATATTGAATATATCGAAAAGGTAAATAAAAGCGAAGCACCTGTGCTTTTGGTCATCAATAAAATTGATCTCTGCAAAGATAATGAACTCGAAGCATTGATTGTCAGATGGAAAGAACTAATGCCGCGAGCCGAAGTTATTCCGGTATCGGCGCTAAAAAAGTTTAATATAGAAACTGTCTTCTCACGCATTTTGGAACAACTAAAGGAAGGACCCGCTTATTACGATAAGGACGCTCTTACCGATAAATCAGAACGTTTTTTCGTATCCGAAATCATCCGCGAAAAAATATTTTCCAATTACCAGAAAGAAATACCATATTCGGTAGAAGTGGGTGTTGAACTTTTTAAAGAGGACGATACCATGATTAATATAAAGGCAGTAATTATTTGCTCTCGCGAAACACAAAAAGGGATTCTTATAGGAAAAGGAGGTTTGGCTTTGAAAAAAGTTGGTAGCCAGGCTCGTTTTGATATTGAAAAGTTTTTTGGCAAAAAGGTCTTTCTCGAAATGTTTGTAAAAGTAATGAAGGATTGGCGTGACAGTGATCGTCTCCTGAAAGAGTTTGGGTATAATATGTAAGGGAATCATAAGTATGATGTTAGAGGAAGGACTTACCAATAACTATTATTCTTGAAATATAAAATATAAAATCAAAAATATAAAATCAATAGATGAGTAATATAGTAGCAATTGTAGGACGTCCGAACGTTGGTAAATCAACACTTTTTAACCGCTTAACCGGACGGAAAGATGCGATTGTGGATGAAATTTCAGGCGTAACACGCGATAGGCATTATGGTCTGGTAGAATGGCAGGGACGCGAGTTCACTGTAATTGACACAGGTGGGTATGTAACCAACTCTGATGATGTATTCGAAGAAGAAATTCGCAAACAAGTGATTCTGGCCATCGACGAGGCCGATGTGATCCTATTTTTAGTAGATGTTTATAATGGCATCACCGATCTTGACGAGGGTGTTACGGCGATTCTCCGCCGTAGTCGCAAAAAAGTAATTCTCGTCGTAAATAAAGTAGATAATCTGGAACGTCAGTACGATTCACAAGTTTTCTACAAACTTGGGTTAGGTGAATTTTTTACCATATCCTCGATGAGTGGCAGTGGTAGTGGTGATTTACTCGATAAAGTTATTGAATTTTTACCTCCCGAACCTTCCCGGGAAGACGATGCCGGTGTACCCCGTATTGCCATCGTTGGGCGTCCAAATGTAGGGAAATCATCATTGGTAAATGCTCTGTTGGGCGAGGAGAGGAACATTGTTACTCCTATTGCCGGAACAACCCGCGACTCCATTCATACACGCTACCGGAAATTTAACCACGACTTTTACATCATTGATACGGCGGGTGTGCGTAAGAAGACAAAGGTGGAAGAAGATCTTGAGTTCTATTCGGTGATGCGTGCGATACGATCCATTGAGGATTCGGATGTGTGTTTGCTTCTTCTTGATGCAACACGTGGTATTGAAGCCCAGGATTTGAATATCTTTCATCTTATTCAGAAGAACAGGAAAGGAATTGTAATCCTGGTAAATAAATGGGATTTAATCGAAAAAGATACGAATTCAACCAAAGAGTATGAAAAGAGGATCCTTGAGCGGATTGCTCCTTATACTGATATTCCAATTATTTTTACATCAACCATCACCAAACAACGGTTACAAAAAGTACTCGATACCGCGGTGGAAGTGGCCCAGAACCGCAAACAACGTATCACAACCTCGAAATTGAACGATTTGATGCTTCAAGAGATTGAGAAAAATCCTCCCCCGGCGCTTAAAGGTAAATATGTGAAGATTAAGTATGTTACGCAATTACCGACGGGTACTCCACAGTTTGCATTCTTCTGCAACCAGCCGCAATATGTGAAAGATCCCTATAAACGATTTATTGAAAATCGTATGCGCGAGCATTTTAACTTTACAGGTGTGCCTATTCAAATATATTTTAGGGAGAAATAGAGAAGGGAATATCAATTTCCAACCGGTTTTTTTATCTTATATCTAACGTCAGTTCGATTTAAGCAAGTTTTTCTTATAAGGCTTATTTTTGAATTCTCTATGTTTTTTCTCTACGGATATGACATGCTCTTAAAGGCGTTGAGTCAATAAAAGATAAGCCGGTGCATTTAATTAATAGCCAGGCTTTAAAATATGGACAATGGCATTGTAATACAGGTGTGCCATGTTATTTAAATATTATGTGTAATATCCAATTTTAAAAGTTACCCACATTTCGTCATTTTCCATAATAGAAATTAATATACGTTAATGCATAGGCTCAACCCTCTCATGATTATATGATATCAAAGCCTCATCGTTAAAACGTTTAAATAAAATCAGGCAAATTTTAAAATATTTTTA
>JANXXY010000403.1 GCA_025350365.1 Bacteroidales bacterium
GAAATGGCATACACTCTTGCCGACGGTTTGGAATATCTGCGCACCGGTATTAAAGCAGGTCTTGATATCGATGCGTTTGCTCCTCGTTTGTCGTTCTTTTGGGCAATTGGAATGAACCATTTTATGGAAATCGCCAAGATGCGCGCTGCACGTATGTTATGGGCTAAAATTGTAAAACAATTCAACCCGAAAAACGAAAAATCAATGGCCTTGCGCACACACTCTCAAACTTCGGGATGGTCGCTTACAGAGCAAGATCCATACAACAATATTGCCCGGACAGCAATTGAAGCCATGGCTGCAGCACTAGGTCATACTCAGTCACTTCACACCAATGCTTTGGACGAAGCAATTGCATTACCCACCGATTTTTCGGCTCGTATTGCCCGTAACACACAAATCTATATACAGGAAGAAACTAACATTTGCAAGGCTGTTGATCCATGGGCCGGTTCCTACTTTGTAGAAACGCTAACCAAAGAAATTGCTGACAAAGCCTGGAAACTGATTGAAGAAGTAGAAGGCCTTGGCGGGATGTCAAAAGCTGTGGAAACAGGCGTGCCTAAAATGCGTATCGAAGAAGCTGCTGCCCGCAAACAAGCCCGCATTGATTCCGGTAAAGATACTATTGTAGGAGTTAACAAACACCGTTTGACAAAGGAAGACCCAATCGAAATTCTTGATATCGATAATAGCGCCGTTCGTGAGTCGCAAATTCTTCGTTTGAAGAAACTTAAAGCCGAACGCAACAATGCTGAAGTTCAGGATGCGTTGAAAGCTATTACAGAATCGGCTCGCACGGGCAAGGGTAATCTTTTAGAACTCTCAGTTGTAGCTGCTCAGAAACGCGCTACTCTGGGTGAAATTTCCGATGCTATCGAAAACGTATCAGGTAGATATAAAGCTGTGATTAGAACCATTTCAGGCGTATATGCTTCCGAAAGTGGAGACGACGCTACATACAAAGATGCCAAGGCAATGGCTGAGAAATTTGCTAAGCTCGTAGGCCGTCAGCCACGTATAATGGTTGTAAAAATGGGCCAGGACGGGCACGACCGTGGCGCTAAAGTTGTTGCAACGGGTTATGCCGACATCGGTTTTGATGTAGACATGGGTCCGTTATTTCAGACTCCGGCCGAGGCTGCAAAACAAGCGGTTGAAAACGATGTTCACGTTGTTGGTGTATCGTCTCTGGCTGCCGGACATAAAACCTTGGTTCCGCAAATTATCGCCGAACTGAAAAAACTGGGTCGAGATGATATTATGGTCATTGCCGGCGGTGTTATTCCCGCACAGGATTATGATTATTTGTACAAAGCAGGAGTGGTGGCCATTTTCGGCCCCGGAACATCAGTAACTTATGCAGCTAAAAAGATTTTGGAAGTGCTTTTGAAATCGGTTGAAGAATAAGAATGTGAGATCATAGGTTAAAATCATTGAAACTTGACAGGTGTTTGAAACCTGTCAGGTTTTCAGTCGATTTTATCTATTACCTATTTTATTTTTTCCGATAAAATGACGACAAATCGGTGGCAACTGAGAAGTGATTTGAGGCCCCGGCCAGATGGTACGTTGCCCGTCCATAGCTAATCTGAAACCGCGAGATGGATATGCCAAAACCCCATGAAAATCCTACCGATGAAACTCGGGTCGCTATTTTTAGTTCTTGCCGGCGCTGATAGTTATATCCGGCACGCAGGTAAAAGTTATTAAAAGGAACAAACTCTACACCAAAAATGAGATGCCTCATGGTAATGTCGGCTATTTTTTCAATTTTGCGTTTTTCTTTGGTTGGACTTAATGCATTGGATGAAGTTTCTTTTGCACCAAAATCGGGAACTGACATATCAGGAGTTTCCAAATGCTGAGCAGTAACCGAAAAACGAAAAGGAGCATATTTTAATTGCTGAGTAAAGCCAACTTGAATCTCAAAAGGTAACCTCTCGTATGTATTGTCGTAATATGGTTTAATCTGGGTTCCCAAATTCCTCATCACCAGAGCAATTGTATAAAGTTTTTGTGGCTGATGATAAGTAATACCCCAATCGGTGGATAACCCAAAGGACTGGTATTTTTCGTATATTGAAAGGATTGGCCTAAGATCGGCGCCAATACTAAAAAAGCTATCGATTGGGTGGGCATATACCAGATTGAAAGCGTATTCGGCGGCTGTAAAAGAACCGGTTATTACCCCGTTTGGCTCCGCAGCAGTAAACTCGCCATAATTTATATATTGTACTCCAATTGCAATAGTATTTTTCTCACGGAATTTACGTGCATACGTGATATTTCCGTATTTTACTCCCGCGAAATATCCCACGTAATTAAACGATAGGTGCTCATTCATTGACGAATTCAGGAGTGATGGGTTATGGTATACCAATGATAAATCGTCATCATAGGCAGTCAGGTACTTTCCCCCTAAAGCGGCAACCCGGGGTGAACTGGTGAGATTGAGAAACTCATAGGCATGTTTCCCTCCCAGTTGAGCATAACCGATGGAGCAAAATACGAGTGGGAGGATTGTCCAATACTTCTTCATTAACGAAACACTTTATTCATCAAAAATAGAATAAACTGCAAGTATATGAACGAGGAATACCAGAAAAAATTATGTAGTTAATAAACTTAGGAATCGTTGCTCGGCCGTTTTCGCCCAAGTCACAAATTTTCGATCTTTTTTATCATACTGAGGGATGTAAGTCAACAACTTGCCAATGTCGAAGCTCTCGCTAACAATACCGGCGCCAGCGCGTGACGCATCCACCGAATTGCTTTTCTGTTCATAATGTCCTTTTGTGGGAACCATTAGGATGGGTTTACGCAGATACATTGCCTCACAGATCGATTCAAAACCCGATGTACTTGCATAAGCGGTGCAATCTTTCATGTAAGAAAGAAATTTGACGTCGTTGATGCGGTGAAAATATAAATTGGCCTCTGCTTCCATATCTTCCGGGACATCTTTTTTATCCCAAAAAAAATGAGATACAACATGGGATTGTTTTTGATGCCATCGCACTATTTCTTCGCTATAGCCTGCATTCAGCATATATCCCAGTATGTAACCGCCATCTTCCGGAGTCAGTTCCATCACTTCTTTGCGTAACAAAGGAGGCACAACGAAAAGTTTCTTTTTAGGAAGATCATCCATCGGCGAGAAAGACAATGCAAGGAGTTTTTTTGCCCTGAAAGATGTTAGTCGTGTATTGAAATTAAGCATCCATCTCTGAAGAAGTTGTCCCTTTGGAAAAACGAAGTCGGGGTGAAGAAGTAAAAACTGATGGCCTAAGCAAATATAAGGTGTTGAAGGATTATATAACGCGTAAGTCATACCTGCCAATAATTCGTAAAAGTTAATAACCAAATCAGGTTTTGTGGAATTAATTTTTTTGTTGATAAACGCCATGCTTTTGAAATACCTGCCCAAGTGCTCAAGGTTATAAAGAATTGACTGAAAAAGAAGTATTCCTTTGTTATTGTTGGAAACCAGAAAGTTTGGACTCTCATAGGTATGAATAGGCGCATGAATCTTTTCGAAGAAAAATTTTGGTATTTCACGGCGCTCGCTTTTACCAACCAACACTTCAACAACCTTATGTCCATTTTTGATTAGGATATCATGCATGGAAATAGCCTGTGTCATATGCCCGCGGCCTTCACCTTGTACAATAAAAAGGAAACGCATAGATTGATATTTTGAATGATGATGTTTACAATAATACAAAGCTATTATTTTAATTAGCATTTATTCTGCGTCCTTCGCAATATCAGAATAGTAAATAATTTTCCATTGTCCTTTAAAATTTTCAACCAAAGCCGATAGGGATTCAACCCAGTCGCCTGAGTTCATATAAACTATGTCGCCATACATGGTTATTGCCGGATGGTGAATATGACCACAGATAACACCATCGCAGCCTTTCGATTTGGCTAGTTTTACCAGCTCCTTTTCATAATCTGAAATATACGAAACGGCAGATTTTACTTTTTGTTTTATTGCTTGCGAAAGTGAATAATAAGGCAACCCTTTGCGCAGACGGTAGTTATTATAAAGTTTGTTTATCCAAAGCAACAGTGTATATCCAATATCTCCCAGTTTCGCCAGCCACCTGAAATTTGTAGTTATAGCATCAAATATGTCTCCGTGAATTACATAGTACTTTTTACCATTACTATAATGAATATGGTCTTTTACAATCCAGATATCACCGAAAATGAACGGAATAATGTTGTCGAGAAAATCGTCATGATTTCCACGAAGATAGACAACATCTGTATTATGTTTTTCCATCATTTTTAATACAACCCTGAAAAATCGGGTGTGTTTTTTCTTCCATTTGCCACCTTTTCGCAATTGCCATCCGTCAATAATGTCACCGTTAAGTATTAATGATTCGCAAGTGTTGCTTTTTAGAAATCGGGCTACTTCTTTTGCTGCTGAATTTTTTGTACCCAAATGAATATCAGATAGAACAATTGTTTTGTAGTGATTTCTTATTAGCATAATTTTTTAATTGCAAAAAAAGCGAAAGCGATTTACATGGTTATTAACTTAAAGTTAATAAATAGTAAACCTTTAGGAAAGATGCGAATATTTTAATGAGAATTCAATACATTCGCACTTGTTTTTTAAAATAGCATGATATATTTGATATAAAAATTCGTAACTGATGGTTGCAAAGGAAAAGGTCGCATTTATCATAAATCCAAAATCCGGAACGGGCAAAAAGCAAAACCTTCCCAGCCTGATAATGGAAACTGTAAATAACTTGGAATTTGAGGTAGACTTGTTTTTCACTGAATATGCTGGACATGCAAGTATTCTTGTTGCGGGTCTGGTAAAAAAAGGATATTCCAAAATTATTGCTGTTGGTGGTGATGGTACTGTAAATGAAGTAGCAAAGGCGTTGGTTAATACCGACACTGCACTGGGTATTATTCCTTGTGGATCGGGCAATGGTCTTGCCAGATCCCTGAAAATTCCCTTAAGGTTTGCAGATGCTATCAATTTAATTAATTCCGGCAAAGTAATTTCCATAGATTATGGCACCATTAACGACCATCCATTTTTTTGTACCTGTGGAGTAGGGTTTGATGCACATATCGGAAACAAGTTTGCTACCAGCGCCCACCGTGGATTTTTCACCTATATAAAGGAAACTATTCGCGCTTACTTTTATTATCGGCCAAGGCGTTATTCCATTAAAATAGATGGTGAAAAAATAAAAACCAAAGCATTTCTGGTAACCATTGCCAATGCAGGGCAATATGGAAATGATGCTTATATTGCACCACTTGCTGAACTGCAGGACGGAAAACTTGATTTGTGCATTTTAAATCCATTTCCAAAACATCAGGCACTAGGTTTGGGTTTTCGTTTATTTAATAAAACCATGCACCGCAGTGAATACTTAAACACCATTAAGGGACAATCGATCACAATCAAAAGGAAAAAGAAGGGTGAAGTTCATCTCGACGGGGAACCAGCCATCATGGGAAAAAGACTGAAAATTAAAATTGTTGAGAAAGGTTTAAAGGTTATTGTTTCCAATTGAAGAGCATTCTTGTATGATTACTAATTATTTACGAGTACCAAACTTTTCTTTAAATCCGTTCAGCGAATTAATCTGTGATAGAATCAGACCAATAATTACCAGCACAATTCCTAAAATATTTTGGAGTATCAGCTTTTCGTTCAGAAAAATAAATGAAAATGCCGCTGTAAAAACGGGAATCAAATTGGTAAATATGTTCGCTCGCACTGCACCCAAAATCTGAACTGAGTTTGAATAAAACAAAAAGGCAAAAGATGATGCAAAAATTGCTAATTTCAGTATTGGAATTGCAGCCCCAATGCTAATCATCTCCATATTCCAATCTTTTACATCAAAAATTAAAACCAGTGGCAAAAACAAAAGGGCTCCGATTAAATTTTGCCAGGCTATTAAGGTGAGCAGATTATATAGATCGGTGAGCCTTTTTAACAGAATAGAATAAAAAACAGCTGCAACCACAGCTAATCCCATAAGCAAAATGCCTTGTGAGGATGCAGCTAATTCAAAATTTCTGGTAATAATTACCAATAAAACTCCTATAAATGAGAGTAAAACTCCAATGATATTCTTTACCGACAGTCTTTCTTTTAGGAAAATGAATGCAAATACAGGTACTAATAGTGGTATAAGCGAAATAATAACTGCGCCGGTTGTTGGTGTAACAAGCTGCATGCCCAGACTTTCACCAACAAAGTAAAGGAATGGTTCAAATAATGCTAGTACAAAAATTAACTTAAAGCCCTTAAAATTTATCTTTTGAAGTTTTCCAATTGATGCCGAAACGATAAATAACAAAGCTGCTGAAACAGCTAGTCTTGCCAATATGGTAGTAAATGGCTGAAGAAATAAATATACCTCTTTGTACCAAATGAAGGAAAAACTCCAAAACACCATGGCAAGGATATTCAATAAATATACTAAAGGACGATTCTGAATTTTCATTTATCTGGTTTTACCTATATAAGGAGGGCAAAGATATCGCTTAAGCTATACATCGACGATGATTTTTGCTATGTTGGCTTCATTAGTGTAATAAATACCCATATCTGGTGAGCAATGTCATCCCTTATCTCCTCTATTTAGGTAAAGGTTTAACTAATATTGTTCCTTGTAAAAAATGAATTGGTAACCTTCTTTGGACTTTTAGAAAAATAAGGAACCAACAACTTAACTTATTTAATAATAACTTTATGAGGACAAAAAAAATTATTTTTTTGATTTCGATTGTTTTAATGGTTGGATTATTGTTTTCGGGTTGCAAAAAGGATACTCAAACATCTGACACGTTGGTTGGGGTTGATGCAGCTTTAGCTCAGGATGTTGAATCTCAGGATGCTATAGCCGAAAATATCGATCAAAATACGGATAATACGATTGATGCACTTGAGGCTAATGATTTTTCGGGGTTAAAATCTGCACAAGTTGCAGGTCCAAGTTGGACTATCTCGCCTAATAAGGATACGGCTGCATTGGCTTTTCCAAAGGTTATTACACTTACTTATAATACCGATACAACTATAAATGGAGAGAAATTTAAGCAGTCAGGTAAAATTCTTGTTTACCTTAGTTTAAGGGAGCAAAAGTATCCGTGGAAAAATTACATCAAGCGTGAGATTGTGTTCGATAACTATAAAGTAGAAACAGATAGTAGTTCTTTCGCTATAACAGGATCACGCACTATGAAAAGAATAAGCGTTAATACAATCCCTGCAAAATTAACGTCTGGCACTACTAGTTTTAGTTTGGATGTTGTGGATTCTATCAACTCAAATATGACTTTAGCTATTACTAGTGGCGATTATAGTGGGTCGTTTACCCGGTTTGTCAAGAAAAAGCGCGAAGCAATTGCTCATTTTGAAAAGGGTGCTATGCTCTGGCGTCAGGTATTTCTAAAGGATACACTAATTTTCAAGGGTTCTGTTACAGGGAAAAACCTTCAGGATTCCTTATATAGCAGAACTATTGATGCAAATAAACCAATTATTTTTACTAGGTGTGCTTCACTAAATCCAGTAATAATCTCGGGTATAATAACAATAGTCAATGGCTCCAAAACTGCATCAATCACTTATTCGGCAGATGGATGCAAAACTAAAGCTATTTTGGAGAAAAATGGAAAATCCAAGGAAATAGAACGAAAAATCAATAGAAAATACAAAAAATGGTGGTAACCACTAATTATAAAGAAAACCCCGAATCAAATCGGGGTTTTTTTTCAAATAGTTCAGTACTTTCGATAGACCTAATTCTTTAAAATTACCTAATTTTTTAAGAATTTTCTCATCAACAAAACTTTTTACTAAATAGAAGTCAATGTTATTTAGTTATGGCTGAAAGCCTTAAAGTACTAGCGCATGGCAACGCCAAGGGTGATAAAAATTGCGTTTAATCAAACCCAAATAATTCTTCCAGTGCCGAAAAGTATTGGAGGATTTATTTTTAATTATTGTTTTTCAGTTAAATACTTCCAATATCGTTTCGGAAGTAATCGTTTATGTAGGCTTGGATTATGGCGTTCTTTGATTTCTATTTCTTTAAAGTAGGTTTTCCAGAGCTTCTGAAAAAGTTTTTCATCTTCAGTGAATGCTGATTGATCAAGCGTGCCTGTTACCGGATGTATTTTACTACTGTCAAAACTGATTTCGTTTACCGATTTTAAATCGTAGTAAAAGCCATATTTACGGTTCGTATCATAAATAATCCACGATTGGTCGGCAAAGCGTGATTCAAAATGGTGAACCGTTAATGGCAATACATTATATTGCGGGTCGAAACTTGCGAAATAAATATTGTCAATCGTTTTTTGAAAACGCACAAACATTCTTACCCGCTCGGTTTCACGTGATACCTTTTTGAAAAGTTGATAAATTTCCAGCACGCACGAGTCGCCAAAATTAGTTTCAATAGAAACATTACTTTCCAGTACCTTTCGAATGTACCTATATAAAATCAGTTCAACATCAGGCAATTCGGACAAAAAATCTATAGCTAACATTTTACAACCCGTATCGGATAATTTTTTATGCAGCCCTTTCCATACTCTATCTGCCTTAAAGGCATCTGTAATAACCGGATGTTCCTTTCCAAACAAAATCGATTGAAATTCGGTGAATCCTACAAACGTGATTGGAGTGAGTTTTTTATCATAACAATCAAAAACAGCAGTTAAAAATCCTTCAAATGTTTTATCGTAAGTGATGATATTCATTTGTTATAAATCTGTAAATTAAAAATATATGACCTCCTGACCCAAATTTTAATTATCAGAGTTTTAAAATAATATTATCGTAAATTAAATAGTCCTTTATTGAATAAAGTAATAAGAGGTTTATTTAGAATTGTTATTGCTTTCTACTAAGGTTTAAAAAACCTTATTTTAAGCTTTTAACCTCAGTAGGAGAACACATAATTCGATACTAAAACCTTATTCCCTTATTTAATCTAACCAATTTTAATTTATGAGAGGTCAGGAGTTCTAATTATATGTATACACACAAGTTAATAGTTAAAACAATTTCAACTGTCCATAATTCCGGTCTTTTTTCTTTCCTTTGGTTTGTTCGGTAAATAATCTGCGAAGTCCTTCAGGCCTTATTTCGTTAATGGTTGGTGAAGAAAGTTCGTTGCAGGTAAGAAAATATTTAGCACGTTTTAATACAACTCCCATTTTCAGTAGTTGCCCAGAGTTTACCCGGCCAAAATTTCGTGCCGCAATAATCAGTTGAGCCGATTTTACTCCAATTCCCGGTATGCGGAGGATTAATTCATAATCTGCTTTGTTGATGTCAATGGGAAACATCCACGGATTGCGTAAGGCGTAGCTGAGTTTTGGATCAAGTTCCAAATCCAAATCCGGGTGATTATCATTTACAATCTCCTCCACTTTAAAATGGTAGAATCGCATTAACCAATCGGCTTGATATAAACGGTTTTCCCTAATAAGGGGTGGTTGTACAAGCATTGGCAACCGTTTGTCATACGAATTCACAGGGATAAAACCTGAGTAATACACCCTTTTTAGATTTTGTTGCCGGTATAACGATGAAGCCAGGGTTAAAATTTGGCTGTCGTTATCCGCTGTTGCTCCAATAATTAATTGAGTACTTTGTCCGGCAGGTGCAAAACGTGGGGCATTTCGGTATTTTCGTCTGTTTTCCTTATTTTCCAGAATCCCTTGCCGAATGATACCCATGGGTTGGAGTATTCCCGGATAGTCCTTTTCCGGAGCTAATAATTTTAGGTTTTGTTCAGTAGGTATTTCAATGTTAACACTTAATCTGTCAGCATACAACCCAGCCTCACGAATCATTTCCGGACTAGCGCCGGGAATACTTTTCAGATGAATATAACCGTTGTAATTATGAATTGTACGAAGATCCTGAGCAACTTTCGTTAACATTTGCATGGTATGATTTGGAGTTTTTACCACACCCGAACTGAGAAAAAGGCCTTCAATATAGTTACGCCTATAAAATTCGATGGTAAGTTCTACTATTTCGGCAGGACTAAAAGCAGTACGCGGGATATCGTTGCTTCGGCGGTTTATGCAATAGGCACAATCGTATTGGCAATAATTGGTAAGCATTATTTTTAAAAGAGAAACACACCGTCCGTCTTCGGTAAAACTGTGGCAAATTCCCCAAGGCGATGCGTTTCCAATGCCTTTACCAGTATTAGGTCTGTTACTTCCACTTGAAGCACACGAAACATCATACTTTGCAGCTCCTGCAAGTATTTTTAGTTTTTCAAGTGTGCCGTCATTAATCATTTTTACAGTAATTTCAGTGAAAAATTTATTCAAAAATACTAAAAAAATTAGTATTAATAATTATATTTGCTAATATTAATTGTATGGAAAATTTATTTGCAAATAATCTCAGATATTTACGTAAGGCCAAGGGCTTAACGCAGGATCAGATGGCTGATAAGATTGGTGTAAACCGGGCAATGATTGGATCTTACGAAGAGGGTAGGGCAGTACCCAAAGTTGCCGCTCTTCAGGATATTGCACATTATTTCGGAGTGTCATTGGATGCCTTGGTTGGCTCTGATTTGTGTCTTAAGCAGAATAACACTGAAGGTTTGCAAAGCGAAATTCAGAAGGGTATTAATCTTCGTGTATTAAGCACCATTGTTGACCGCAACAACAGCGAACTGATCACACTTGTACCGGCAAAAGCTTCGGCTGGTTATTTAAACGGATATGCTGATCCTGATTATGTCGAAACACTTCCCCGGTTTTCTCTTCCTTTTCAGGAATTGGCTAAAGAACGCACATATAGGGCTTTTCAGATTGCCGGAGATAGTATGGAACCAATTCCATCGGGTGCCTACATTATCACTGAATACGTGCAGAACTGGCACAACATCAAGGATGGGAAATCACATATACTTGTTACACGCGATGAAGGAATTGTTTTTAAACGGGTTTACCTTCACCCAAGTGGCGAGTTGTGGTTAAAATCGGACAATCCTAAATATGAAACTTATAGTGTTCACATTGGTCGCATACTTGAGGTTTGGAAAGCTGTGGGTTACATCTGTACCACCTTGCCTGAGCCCGATGCAGTGAGTCTTACCAAACTCTCGATGATGGTTAACGAAATGAAACAGGAAATAAATCAATTGAAGGGCAAGGCATTGTAAACTATTCGGGCTTTTATGTTGATTGGCATTACCAATATGAAAAAATTTATTTGGCTCTATTGATTAATAATTGCTAAAATTAATTGCCTTACGGGATTAATCATTAAAGTAGTTTCCTCATTAAATGGTCATCCGGGAAAGTAAAAATATTTTTAAAGAAAATTTATCACAATTGCTTTCTCCTTTTAAAAGGATGAAGCCTATGACTTTATTGGAAGCTTAGTTTTATTATTAAAAATCAAATCTTATCTGGCCTTGAATTAATATCATTTATGGTATATTTAAACTGTTTAATCTATGGCAGAAAATGAAGATATACAAACAAATTCCTCTCGACAAGGCCTATAAAGTATTAAATACAGGTGCTTTAATTCTAATTAGTTCCACAAATTCCGATAATCGCCATAATCTGGCAGCATATGCCTGGAATTGTCCTGTTGAATTTAACCCTGTTATGCGATTTTTATTTGTTTGCGATAAGAAACATCAAACCTTCGCCAATATCAGCGAAACCGGGAAATTTGTTGTTTGTATTCCTCATGCATCCCAGCATAAACTTGTTATGGATTTAGGAAGTTGCTCAGGGAAGACTTTTCAAAAAATTGAAAAATTTCATATCGAAACTTTCAAATCTAAAGAATACCAGTTGAGTATACCCGAAGGTTGCATCGCATACGTTGAATGTAAGCTAAAACGTATTATTAATGAGGAGAACGTTGAAAT
>JANXXY010000433.1 GCA_025350365.1 Bacteroidales bacterium
AACAAAAACAGGAACGAGTTTCCTGTTTTTAAGGGATTGAATTTTCAACAACGGATTATTTTGAATAGTCCCTTGCCGCAAAAGATATTTAAAAAACGATTTCAAGGTCGAAATCTTCCTGTTAACGGATCGATTTGAGCATCCACCTTCAATAAGGGACACTATCCATGATCTTATTATTTTAGAATCGGCTAAATATATGGTTATAATATCCAATTTAGCGCAAAACTGTTCAAATTGCAATAAATCCGTTCGATACGATTCTATCGTGCGTCCTGAGTATCGCTTTTCGAATTCCAGGTAATCTAAAAACGAAAGGATATTATCCATAAACACACCTCTATAATAGAAACTAAAAAATAACAGGAAGAATCTGAAAAACCTTATTCCTCCGTTTCCTGAAGTTTCTGAATATAAATAGCCTTTTTAACTTCTTCCCGGCGTTTTACCGAAGGTTTGGTAAATTCCTGACGACCTCTTAACTCTTTAATAATGCCGGTTTTTTCGAATTTTCTTTTGAATTTCTTTAATGCTCTTTCGATGTTTTCACCTTCTTTTACTGGTACAATTATCATGGTTTAACCAAATTTTTAAATGAGCCGCAAATTTATCAATTGTACGGTATAAATCAAACTTTCTATACAAAATTAACGAAATTCAGCGTAAATAAAAATATGAGGGACAAAAAGACTTCGCAGAATCCCCTGTATTTCTAATCAAAAGAAAGATAATGCCGTAGCCTGATGATCTCTTCTGAAGTGAAAATTTTATTTTCAAGCAGCTGCTCGCTGACAACAATTTTCTGCCGTGTACGCAGTTTAAAAATCACTTTTGTCTGGTCGAAGGAAATATATGGATGGGCGTTCACTTTTTTAAAATCAGCACTATTTAATAAAAGCTTTCTTATTTTAAGTGTATCAACTATAATAAAATTGTAAATTTTGCCCACTAATTCCGGAGGAATACCGAATACTTCACTCAGTTGATTTATTGAATAGTATCCACCTAACAACTCCCGATATTTAATGATTCGTTTGGCAAAAACGGGTCCAATTCCCGGCAGACTATCTAAACCGGCTGAATCAGCCGAATTTAATTCGATTTTTTTTATTTGAAATACTTTCCGAAAAACAGGTCTCAAATGTTTCGCAGAATCCTGAAAATGATTTGCATTGCTTCTTTGAGATTTTACGGAATCATTTGCTCTTTCAAATCTGATGATTTCGTTTTCAAATTTTGAAACATCGATTCGTGGTTTTTCTTTAACAAAGCCTGGCAGGAGAAAAAGAACAAAAAACAGTAATAAAATTAAGCACATCAATACAACCACCCCATTTCGCTCCGATGATGAAAAAGAAAAATACTCTTTCACTAAAAAAAGTATCTTACGCCTGTTCATGATTATTTATTTTGATTATCAATCCTCTATCAAAGAAAAGAAAAAAATATCAATTGCACAATTAAAACGGGTAGTTGATGGCAATACTGAAAGCGAAATCCCTACCTGTCATTCCTCTGTTGAAGAACCATCGGGTATCTTGCGGTAATGATGGATCACGCATTTTCATCCCGAGATCGGTTCGAAACAGGAAAAAGCCAAAATCCCATCGTAAACCAACACCTCCGGCAAGAGCAACATCTTTGTAAAATTTATTCCATTGAAACTGCCCCCCTATCCGATCGTCATCTTTTGACAGCGACCAAATATTTCCGGCATCCGCAAACAAGGCTCCTTCCAAAACCCAAAACAACTTGAAACGATACTCCGCATTTGCCTCTAACTTCAAATCACCAGTTCTGTCAGGATAGTGAGAGGTAGCTACCGAGGAACCGGGGCCAAGTAAATAGGGCTGCCAACCCCGCATGCTATTTGCCCCTCCGGCAAAATACTGTTTTTCAAATGGTATAGCAGTGGCATTTCCATAAGGGACACCTATTCCTGCAAATAATCGGTAAACAACGGAGTTTATATCTGAAATGTAATGAAAATAATGATAATCAATATCAGTTTTTAAATATTGCGAATACCTGGTTTTGAATAACTTATAGTATGAACTGTCAAATTTCATTGTACCAACCAACTTATTGTATGTATTTAACAAGTTGCCAGCCGATTCGGCATTCCATCGAAAGTATTGAAAATCCTTCTTTTTTCGAAAGTTTTGATTGTTGAAAGTATAACTATATCCGGTACTCGTTATTAAATGGTCATAGAAAATATGAGACAAAAATGTGTTTTTTACATTTTTATTGTAGTACTCATCTGTCATTCGGGGTATATTAACGAAGGTAAGTTCAATTGGTCTGAAGGATTGACTGGCGTAACTTCCACTTTTCCAATTGTAACCAAACGAAGCATTTGCAACTGTTCGCGTATATTCAATCCTTTGCTGAAAATTATACGAAACTGTTAGTACCGTTTTGGGGTTATACTTTTTCACAAAATTAGACCGGTTGATTGGCAATAGGAATTTCGGCAAGCTAATTGATGCTTCGGCTCCATACTCGTGTACCGTCTGAATATCGGTAAGGCTTTGTGCTTTTCTAACAGATTCCAAGGCTCCCCGAAGCTTTAAACTAAAATTCTCGGCATTTCCAAACAAACTCTTATGCTGGTATACAAGGTTAACTGCTCCGCCAAAATTACCCGATGAATTAGTTCCTTCAACTTCAAATGAATAAGATTGTATATTTAAAGGACTTAACCGAATCTGACAATCAAGGTATCGATATTGAGAAGTATCACTATATTTATTTTCTGTAAATTGTATTTTAACGATGCTAAACACATTCAATGAAAAAAGATGGTTTTTGGTTTCTTCTTCTTCTGATAATTTATATTCAGAACCCGGGAAAAGATAGGTCGATTGCAAAATAATATTCGGCCGAACCCAAAAATTTGACTTGTAAATAAACTTAACTCCATTGCTTGAAATCGTATCCCGCGGCATTGGCTGAAGATTCGAATTTTGTTGTGTGCCCACATCATTTTCAGTGCTAATTATTACCCTATTGATCTTATACTTTCGATATTGCGATGCAACCAAAATTGAATTTGGCGCTCGAATACCTGAAGATCTAAAATGCATTACAATATCAACATTGTGCGAATTAAGGGAGCTATCAGGTTCATATCCAATAAAATCTCGATTAAAATTAAAGTAACTATTATTTCTAAGAAAATATTCAATTCGGATTCTTTCGTTTAACAATATATCTTCGTCATAAACTGCTCCCCGCTTTATTTTTGAATTAAGCGTATCACTAAAAACCAAATGCCGGATGGTGGTATCCTCAAAAACATATGAAATATTATGGATAAGATAGGGTTTATTGGTATTTACAAAATAGGTGACATTAGCTTTTTTCTTATTAAATTTCACTGAATCATATACCGATGCATTATAATATCCTTTTTTGGTTAGGTATAATCTCATCTGTTTTACGGAACGATCAGCTGCATCGCGATCCCACAGAACCGGCTCCTCACCTACATTCTGAAGATATTTATTAATGCCCTTTTTCTTGTTAATATTTGAAAGGTTATATAACCACAGGTGAAACCGCAAAAAACCAAGAATCTTTCTGTTCTCCTTCTGGCGAACATAACTTTTCAGTTCTTTTTTGTTAATATCATTGTTATGAATATTAATATTATTTGAATGAAGCAGGTATTTATCTTTGGGAACATATTTTGTGGGATTACACCCATAAAATAAGAATGGTAATGCAATTAGTAATATGAAAAAAGTCTTCAACAGCTATTTGGATTAATTAAGCAATGTAAATAAAATAATTATTTTTGTTAGATAAACACTATTCGCATAAAAGACAAAAGTAATAACATACGGTTAATTGATTAACAAAAAACATGCTAAGCAAGAATAAAATTAAATTTATCCAATCTTTAGAATCAAAAAAAGAACGTAACGCCGCAGGTTTGTTTGTGGCCGAAGGTGAAAAACTGGTTAACGAAATACTTTTATCATCTTTCGAAACTACTTATTTGGCTGCAACTTGCGAATGGTATGAAAATAATAAAGCCATAAATATTGGCTGTATTCCCGATAAAGATATTGTATCTCAGGAAGAACTCAATAAAGTTAGTTTTTTAAAAAATCCCCAGGAGGTTATGTGTCTTGCAAAATTACCCAAGCATGTTTTGTCCATAACATCATTTAAAAACGAGCTTTCGCTGATACTGGATACGATTCAGGATCCGGGAAACCTTGGAACTATTCTGCGTATTGCCGACTGGTTTGGTATCGAAAACATTATTTGCAGTCGCGAAACAGTTGATGCATTTAATCCGAAAGTGGTTCAATCGACCATGGGAGCTATATGCCGGGTAAAAATTCATTATACTGATTTGGCTGAAGCAATCGCAGAAATTAAATTGTTGAATATTCCTATTTTTGGCACTTCCCTCCACGGGGAGAATATATACAAAGCAGACCTTGCAACGAATGGGTTTATTATGATGGGAAACGAATCGAAGGGATTACATCCTAACTGGCTTCCGTTTCTTAACAAACAGTTATTTATTCCATTTTACCCGGCCGATAAAAAACGGTCGGAGTCTTTAAATGTGGCAGTTGCAACTGCAATAATATGCTCAGAGTTTAGAAGACGGGATATAATAACAACGATTTAGTTTGAAAATGATCCAATTTGAAAATTTGAAAATGCACTTTTAAACTTTCTAAAATACTAATTTTCTTGCATATACAGTCAAACCTCTCCTACTTAACAAGAGAAGTTAATTCGTATTTATTTCCTTCCATGGTGTTTACATATGCCTTTACTGAACCAATCAATATCTTGGCTTCCACCAACACGGGAATTCGGTTCTCATCGTCGGTAACCCATATAAACATGTCCTCACCACCTTTAAAGATGGTTCCTTCAACCAATAATGCCGAAAATTTAATACATCTGTATTTCTTAGCTACGCTGTTTTTAGTGTCATCGCGGGTTTTTATGATTTCTTTACCCAGAAAGCGCAGGTACAATGAATATGTTTTCCCGTCCAGAACGATGTTGACCGGTATTTTTTCATTTTTTTTATATTTTTCGAAGTTAACGGTTCTACAATAATATATGGCAGAGAGGACGTCAAACGTACACCCTTTTGTTTTGAGTGTATCTCGTGTATATGGCTTGTCGGTATTTTTAACAACCGAATATATCTTCTTTTCTGATGTTGAAAAGTTATAACTCTCATATACTTTGTAGCTGCCTTCGGAAGTATTGCGTTCAGCCCAAAGAGTATTAAATGTTTCCATATCAACATACGATTGAAACTTATCGCGTACTTTATACATCCAATCGTATTTTTTAACGCTGTTACCAATAGTTTCGAACTGATAAACCTGCTTCCCTAAATATGGTTTTTGTATGATAGTAAACTGAACGTCGCCGGCATGAATCCAAACAAATCCCCAATTATAATAAGCTTGATAAGTCACTTTCTCACCTGGTTGAAAAGCGCTAATCTCAGTAGGACATTGGGCTGAAAGGTTTACAAACGAAAAAATAAGAAAGAAGTGAAGACAAGGAAGCCGGAAGTAGTAAGATGGAAGTAAACTGAAAATATTCAAAGTTTTAGATTTTTTTAAAGACATTTGATTTCGACGTTAAATATAATGCCGTTTCGTTAAATTAAGGTGCAAAAATAGTATTTAAAAGGTTTTAAAATCTGATATTGTAATTACCTTAAAATATTCTCTATTTGTATTTCCGGACTTTCATCTAAATCAATCATGGCATTAATGATTTTCATCTTGCTGAAACGATTTAAATCTCTGACTTCGACAACACACTCTTTAATGATTTGTTCGTCAATATAATATTGGCGTTTGGTGCCTTTTAATAATGGTGTGGAAGGCGTAATCCATTTTTCTCCGTCGAAAAAAACAAGGTTTGCATAGCTACAATCACTAATTTTATTATCAATAACAAAAATCACATCGTCGGTTTCAGGGCACGAACGTTTTAGGTTATCTAAAATATTTCTGTCTAGATATTTATAACTATAATCGATGCTTTCAACCTCGATCAGTTTAAGGCTTCTGAGCGGTTTTATATTATATGGAATGAATTCTACCGACTGAAATTTTATACCATAAATGAACTTGCATCGATATACTTGTTCGGGGTTAAGGCTTGGCTGTTCAATCAACCTGCGCAAATCCCACACATCCAATACTCCAAAAATATCCTTTCGTGCCTGGTTAACTCTGGCATTGTGATAATCGATATTTACCAATGCATTACTTTTCACTTTAATGGTTTCAAACAATAGGCACATACACTTTCTGAATTAGTTCGTGATATTCATCTTTCCAAAGGCTGTTGCAGGTAATTCCTCCCCCGCTTCGAAACCAAAGTTCTCCATCTCTGTTTTCGATAAAGCGAATCATCACTGCACTATCAAGGTTTTTGCCATCAAAATGCCCGCAAATGCCGGTATAATATCCACGTTCAGAAGTCTCGGCATTTCGGATAATTTCAACGGTTTTTCGTTTGGGTGCGCCAGTTACCGATCCGGCCGGAAGCAGCAAAAACAATAAAGTGCCAATGGATTCATGATAATCGGAAGGTAATTTTCCGATAATTTTGGAGGATACTTGCAAAAGATCGCCCTCGTTTGTTGAAATCCTGTCGATATATCGAAATCGATTTACTTCAACATCAGTAGCCACAATGCTCAGATCGTTTCTTATTAAGTCAACCACGGTGTTATGTTCGGCAGTTTCTTTGGTACTATTGAGAATTATCTCTTGGGCGTTAAAAACATCAGCGTCAATAGTCCCCTTCATTGGGCATGATGAAATTATTCCATCAGTAATAGTAACAAAGCTTTCGGGTGAGAAAACAACAAATTCATTTTTGACAATCAGTTTGTATTTTGCTATGCTTTGATCAAAAATTTCGCGAAGAGTCAGATTAATCTCAATACGAGTAGGAAAAGTGAGATTAACCAAAAAAGAGTTTCCCGCAAAAATCTGTTGTTGCACTTCGTTAAAAGCTTCTTTGTAAATTTCTTCTGAAATGGGATATTTTTTTAATCGAATATTATTAAAATACAAATTTTGATTCGTCTGTTTTTTTGCATTTGTAAAATCAAATGTTACATTTTCAGGCAAGGGCTGATCTGTGCGGTAAAGACGTATTGATTTCATCTCAAAATCGATGATAAACAGAAAGGGAATCCGTTTGGTTCCCCAGTAGTTCATAACATCAGTAGCGGTATCTTTCTGATACATCATAGCTTTTATATCAATTCGGGTTGCAATTTACATAACAAAGCAGGATAATGCGAATAGTTTATTTTTCAACAATTAACAAATAAAATTATGAGTAGAACTGTATTTACCAACGCACATAAAAACTGGCATAGGTTGCAAATCAACTCCTGAATTCGAATTTTGGTTCTTGAAATTCCCCATAAAGACTTAAAAAATATAACTCCTAATGGAAATTTAAACTTCCAACTTTGTCATAATTAAACATAAATGGTTAGTTTTGCGGCTGATTTAGAAAAAACAGGGTAATAGTGCCCTGAATCACTGTTACGTTCAGTGAATAGTCATTTACAAGAGGTACATCCATGAAGCGAATTAATGAATACAAGAAATTATTTAGTGTTGAAAATGAACCAGATCTTAAAAACCTAAAAACCACTTATCGTAATTTGGTAAAAGAATGGCATCCCGATAATTTTCAAGCAGGAGATGCACTTTGTTCTGAGGCTGAAGCAAAAAGTCGCCAGATTATTGATGCATATCATTTTCTGGTGAGTATTGCTCCCGAAACCATGGCCGCAAATATTGAAGAATACAGCCTTACCACTGAATCTGGCATAGCCGATTTCAGGCACAAAGGACTCTTACTCGAAATATCATATTTAGACGGGACAACCTATGAATACTTTGGCGTCCCGAAAAGTGTATATATTAAAATGATCAATTCTGACAAACAACTCAGGTTTGCAAAAAGGAATATCCTGAATTCCTATTTGTACCGGAAATCAAAGAAAGCCCTTCAGGAAGCATAGTCTAGGCATCCGGTGAAAATTTAATTATAAATTCTACTTTAACAGATTAGGGTTAAAATAATTTTTTAGCTAGTCTACGCCAACCCAAAGGGAGTGAAAGTTGAAAAATTAACCTTCTCCCTTAAGGAATTAAGCGTAAATACAGGTTGATTTCTCTAATCTGTTAAAGAGAGTTTAAAAACAAGAAAGTTTTTTAAGTGAACATTAAAAGGTCACTATCGCCTCATCGACTGCATCTTATGCTCCGTCATGTAATCAGCATATTTCTTATAATCCCCTTCTTTGATCATGGCAATGCAGGCGGCACGGTTGGATCTGAAAACAAACCCTAATACTTTTGAGATAAAATTGTTGTATTTTTTGCAATCCATCACATTCGAAAATTCCTTGCAATCGGCACAACTTTTATACCCATTTTCAATGCAACATGTCCGAATTTTGCACCAAGCAGCTTTTTCATTTTTCACACATCCGGGGCAACTGCCTTTTTGAAACTTTCCACAAGCAGCGCAATAGAGGCCGCAGTATGCCACCATGTTTTCGTCGTTAATTACTTCTTTATTCATTATATTATCTTCTTCTAATTTATTTAAGGTCATTTTTTGGTATCTTTTCATTGAAAATACAGGCGTTCTTCTGCTTGCCTTAATATTTCAATCCATAAAGAGTTTTATTGAAGTTTTAAGTTGTTATTCTCATCGAACGGAAAGAAAGGGATGTAGACCACTTCCCAAAGAAAGCCATCGAGGTCGGCAAAGTAACCGCTATACCCGCCCCAGAAAACTTTCTGGCCCTGTTTTACAATACGGGCGCCAATGGATTCGGCATGTTTCAATACATGATCCACATCTGCCTCGCTTTTAGTATTATAAGCAAGCGTAAAGCCAGAAAAACCATCTCCTTCGCTGGAAACCGTTGCATCGTCAGCCAATAAATCGCGAGGATACAACGCGAAAACAAGCCCGTTTAATTGAAAGAATGCGATGTTTCCCTGACTGGCTGCTGATTTTTTCCAGCCCAATCCATCTTCGAAGAAAGCAATTGACTTTTTTAAGTCGTTTACTCCTAATGTTATAATGCTAATTCTTGGTTCCATTATCTTTTATTTTATTCCGACTTGGATTTCAGTTATGTTATTTTCAGGATTTTTAAAATTCATATTGATATAAATTTCCCGGTTAACTCCTGTCATAGAATGTCCGTTTTCAAAAAGATTTCCAATAAGAGTTTGATAAGTTTGAGGCATTTGCAACCATGAACCATAATGAGATTCGAAAGCACATTTGAATGATGACAATTTTTTCACTTCAAAAGGGCCAGAATAATTAACAGCATTAAATACCGGAATGCAGATTTCGAGCATGAAACGGGTGTTTGGCTGCCCATCCGTTCCATGGTAAATCCAATAAACCGGCCCGGTTATTTCCATCTGATTATCAATGGCACACCGATGCAATTCATTCGCTTTCACGCGAATATGTTTCATCATTTCAACCAACGTTGTTTCTTCGGAGAAACATAGCACATTCATAGATTTTATTTCTTTGATTTGCATAAATTAAACTATTTAAATTTAAGCAAATCTATATCGGGTTTGTGACAACCTTATGTCACTTGTTTTATAAAAAATGATTTTTTAGGGCAGAAATTTTTTCTCGCATAAGAATTCTCAATTCGTCGGGTGAAACAATTTCAAAGCCGTCGGCATACATTAAAAGCCAACGTGCCATATACTTCATATCGTTGGTAATAAATGTCATATCTACAGTTGATCCATTTAATTCTTCATCGATAAAACCATAATAATATTTGATGGTTTGTATTTGCAAGGCTGCCGATTTATCGAAACGCAGGCAAATTTCTTTAAATTCGGTGTTAGCTTGAGTAAGATTATAGAAATATTCCTTTACGGTAAGATTTTGCCGGCGCTTAAATGTTTGATCCAATATTTTTAATTGTTTGATCCGGTCAACACGAAAATCGCGGTAGTCGTTTCTAAGCTGACAATATGCGATTAGATGCCATCCAAGGCTGTAAAAGCACAATCCCATTGGCTCGAGAACACGGTTGCAGGTTTCTTCATCTTTTGAAATGCTCTGGTAATCAATAGTAATTAATCGTTTATGAACCATCGCAGATTGGATTTCTGAAATATAATTATTTGAGAAATCGCTTTTCAACGAATAAAAAACCTCGATATTTGATTGTAAATCTTCCAAATATTGTTTATCAACATCCGGCAGCACCGATTTTATCTTATACATGGCCGATTGAAAATGTTTATTAACCGATTGGTCGGTTAGTTTTTCAACCATTTTCCCGGCAGTAAGCAAAGCACTGGCTTCGTCCTTTGTAAACATTACCGGAGGCAGATGAAACCCATCCACAATAAAATAACCTTTGCCAGGTTCTGCACCCAAAGGTATACCGGCTTCTTCCAATGCAAGAATATCCCGGTACACTGTTCGTTTACTTAGTTCGAACCTTTGTGCCAGTTCATCGGCAGTAACATACTTTTTGGTTTGCAGGTGAATGAGGATGGCCGATAAGCGGTCGATTCGGTTCATAGATAAAAGGACATAAGCAGAACTATCCGGTTTTAATAAAATGCGAAGACTCGAAGACACCAAGTTTTAATAATAAGTTTCCCTTCGTGACTTTGTATCTTCATATTCCAATTTTTCTTTTGCTATTTCAAACTATCCCACGGAAATGAATGAAATATAGTACCAATAGCTGCTCCTATGATAGATAGGTAAATAATATATATTAATACATATAATCCGGAAATTGATGTTCCGATGATGGCACATACTTTACCTGCCTTCAAGTTCTTTAAAGAACCTTCGGTATATCCGGTTAGATTTTCTTTAAATAGTTTTTCGCCTTTACTTGATAAAACAATAGCAATTATACCTAATGTTAATCCTATCACTCCAAAACACCAGCAACAGACAATAGATAATATACCCAGCACTAATACTGCTGTCGAATTTGGAAGAGTTTGTTGAACGTGAAATGTCAATTCAGTTGGAGGTGTTTGGTTTTCAGATGTTGGTTCCATGAAAAATATTTTATTAGATTAGTTTATAAATATAATTAAAAACAATGATGCATGTATTTAAAATAAAAAGGAATTTTAAATTTCTAGCTCCGTTTTCAAAAATAAATATCAGATGTAACACAAGATAGAACAACATAACAATTGTTGGAAGTAATGCAGGATAGACAATGAAACTACCATGAATGTTACCCTTAATTAACTCAACAAATGACCGTTGCATACCACAACCCGGGCATTCAATTCCTAAATACTTTTTATAAAAGCAAGGAAGAGAATGTTTTTCGAGCCAATTTGCTATGGAAATAAAAATGGTGGTGATCAAAGTTTGGAATTAGAAGTTAGGAGAAGTTAGAAGTTAGGAAGTTAATAGAATTAAGAAGTTAAGGGAATTGAGGTATGTAAGTTACATTCTTAACTTCCTCTAATTTCCTTTACCTTCCCTTAACTTCCAAGTTTACTAATCAGATTAAGTGCCGAACCGGCTTTAAACCATTCAAATTGGTTTTGATTATAGGAATGATTTGCCTGTAACTTTTCCTCTGAACCATCCTTATGATGAATAATAACAGTGAAAGGTTTTCCTTCACTGAAATTAGTCAATCCAAGAACATCAAATGTATCATCCTCCTGAATTTTATTATAATCAGCTTTATTAGCAAATGTTAATGCCAACATACCTTGCTTTTTCAGGTTAGTTTCGTGAATACGTGCAAATGATTTTACCAATACCACTTTGGCATTCAGGTGGCGTGGTTCCATAGCAGCATGTTCTCTGGATGAACCCTCCCCATAATTTTCGTCTCCAATAATAATTGAGCCTATGCCAGCTGCTTTATATGCTCTTCCGGCTTCGGGAACAGGACTATATATACCCGTTATCTGGTTTTTTACCATGTTGGTTTGGTCGTTAAAAGCATTTACAGCGCCAATAAGCAAGTTATTTGAAATATTATCCAGATGACCCCGATACTTTAGCCACGGTCCGGCCATCGAAATATGATCAGTGGTGCATTTCCCTTTTGCCTTGATTAAAAGATTAAGACCTTTATAATCCATATTATTCCAAACAGAAAATGGTTCAAGTAATTGAAGACGATCAGATTTTGAATCGACCAACACCTGAATTTTACTACCATCTTTAGCAGGAGCTGTATAGCCATTGTCTCCCATGGCAAATCCTTTTATTGGAAGCTCAATTCCCTGAGGTTCATCGAGTTTTACTTTTTTTCCTTCTTCATTAACCAATTCATCCATCACCGGATTAAAGGCCATGTCACCGGCGATAGCAAATGCCGTCACAATTTCGGGAGAAGCCACAAATGCAAATGTATTTGGATTGCCATCAGCCCGTTTAGCGAAATTTCGGTTAAACGAAGTAATAATAGAATTTCGCAATTGTTTACCAGCGTCTTTACGCGCCCATTGTCCAATACATGGGCCACAGGCGTTGGCAAGAACAACACCACCGATTTGATCGAAAATTTTTATTAGACCATCACGTTCCATTGTTAGCCTAACCAATTCAGAACCTGGTGTAATAGTAAAACCTGATTTTACTTTCAATTTTTTGTCAGATGCCTGCTTTGCGATAGAAGCCGCTCTGGTAATATCTTCATATGAAGAATTTGTGCACGATCCAATGAGTCCTACTTCAAGGATTCGTGGATAATCGTTCTCAATAACAGCCTTTTTAAATTGAGATAAAGGCCATGCTTTATCAGGTGAGAATGGACCATTAATATGTGGTTCGAGTTCAGAGAGATTAATTTCAATTACCTGGTCGAAATATTTTTCAGGATTTTCATAAACTTCTTTGTCTCCGGTAAGGTACGATTTGATTGAATCAGCAACTTCAGCGACTTCGGTACGGTTGGTAGCTTTTAAATAAGCACCCATCTTCTCGTCGTAACCGAACACTGAGGTAGTAGCGCCAATCTCGGCACCCATATTACAAATGGTTCC
>JANXXY010000440.1 GCA_025350365.1 Bacteroidales bacterium
GTTACTGCATTAAGTATGACAAACTTTACCATCAGGGCGATTCAATGTTCAAAGTTCATTATAACATGTTTGGCGATGAAATTTACAAAAACGGAATGATGATGAATAATTATTCCCCCTCCAACAGCATGATGCAAGGTGGCATGATGAATGGTGGTTCCATGGATAAGTCGCGCATGATGGGTGATACAACTATTGTTGGAGGATATTACCGAAATATGCACCAACTGCAAGAAAAACATCAGCCTTATCATCAGGGGATATATAACTAAGCAATAGAGCTATTACAAAAATAAACATCTGCACAATACTTGTAAGGGAAGTGCACCTGAACAAAAGCAGCCAATTAAAACCGTTACACTTGCGAAATGCATCCGGAAATAATAAGTGACAAGTCTGGGAAGTGTCCAAAATGCGGAATGGAACTGTTTAAGAAAGAAGTGACAGCAACGAACATTGCGCATTTGCTGAAAGATACAACTAGTATGAAAAATATGAAGGGTATTTAATGGGGAGAGTAGTTAGTGGTTTTTAACCAAAACAGTGAATAAATTCACATGATGGTTAATGACTACTTTTCAAACAAATTTGTTAAATAAATTTAAAATGAAAAAAATGAAAACCAAAATTTTAGTTACGGTTTTGTCGATTATTATTTCAGCAGGTTTACATACAGTCTCAGCCCAACACGAAGGTCATGGCGGCATGGGTGGGATGAGTGGGATGTCACCGACAACATCTGCCAAAATATCTTCATTTGAAGATTTCATGAAAGTAAAAGGAAATTGCGATTTGTGCAAAAAAAGGATAGAAACTGCTGCTGTACTTGTGCCTGGGGTACAAAATGCCGAGTGGGATAAAAAAACAAAAAACCTTAAAGTCACATACACTGATGTCCCAAAGCGCAAAGATGTTCAAGAGGCAGTTTTAAAAACTGGACATGATTTTGAAATCGCTCAGGCAACTGACGAGGCTTATAATGAACTACCTGAATGCTGTAAATACCGGGTAAAAAAATAATTTCTTATCGCTTTGGGGATCTGCCTTTCTTAAAAAAATAAAGTATGATGACTAAGACAGCCCATGAGCAAGGCTTTTGTGATTTGGTTGCCAAATCCCATAGCAGCTGTAATTAATATTAAGTAAAACAAAAAAAATGACTAAATTTAAAATAGCAATAATTTTAACCGTGTTCACCAGTTTACTATTCATCTCGTGTAACAAGCGTATTGCTGAACGAAAAGAAGTAAAACAGTATTACTATTCTTGCCCGATGCACCCTGATTTTATTTCATATCAACCAGGGAAATGCGCCAAGTGCGGAATGACAATGGAACAATGGGATTTAGATAATATGCCACGTAAAAAATCGGGCGGTTCCAGCAATGGCAATTCCGGGATTGGCGGACATAGTGGTCATAATCATTAGCCGTAAAATATTATATTATAAAACCGTAAAACAATAAATGATTGTAACTATTGAGGTTATTCATACGATAGAAACATTGCATATTATTATAAAACACAACCTAAAATAGTTACAAACGATTAGTATAAGACATTAAATTAGTAGCGTACTATATGCAACACTTCTGTAAAATTTCATTAATATTCTTAAAATGCAACACTTAATTATATTGAAATATTTCTATATATTTCAACGTATTACATTTTATAAAAATTCAGAAGTTGAACAATTACCGAACTATTGATAAGCATGTTAAAGTGGTTAGCTCATAGGATAATTATCTTGTTAATATCAAATAGTTTATGCAGACTAAAATGTTAAAAATTATGAAACACATTTTAATAGGTTTATTAATCATGACAATGGGTTTATCATTGTCGTCATGTATGATGATGATGCCAGGCCACATGTCTGGCTCTATGCCGGAGACTCATAATCATGATGGTTCAGTTATGGAAATAGATAAAGTATGTGGAAAACATGTAGGGGTTGATGGTTCATATACTTACAAGTTTCAGGGAATTAATTACTATTTTGACACAGAGCAATGTTTATCAGTTTTTAAAAATAATCCGGATCATTTCCTTCAAAAACATGATCAAGAAACTCATACAAAAAGTTGGACTAAGGTTGCATGGGTAGGTGGAGCAGTACTTATGACGACAATGATGGTTTTTATGCTAACCAGGGTATTTTAATATTTTAAATCAACTGTTCTTTTATAGATTCAAAAATTTGTATTATGTTAAATCGTATTGTAAAATATTTTCTTGAAAACCGTCTTGTAACATTCATTCTGCTCATTGTGTTTGTTGTTGGAGGTTTGGTTACTACGCCATTTAACTGGAATGTTGGCTTGCCCCGCAATCCTGTTCCCGTAGATGCAATACCAGATATTGGTGACAACCAGCAAATTGTGGCAACCGAATGGATGGGACGTTCGCCAAAGGATATTCAGGATCAGATTACCTATCCGCTCACAACAGCCTTACTTGGTATACCGGGGGTAAAAACTATCCGAAGTACTTCCATGTTTGGGATGTCGTTCGTGTATATTATTTTTAAAGATGGAATTGATTTTTACTGGAGCCGTTCACGGCTTCTCGAAAAACTGAATTCATTGTCTGCCGGAACATTACCTGTGGGAGTTCAGCCCACATTGGGTCCCGATGCCACTGCACTTGGGCAAATATATTGGTATACGCTCGAAGGGCGCGACCCAAAAACAGGCAAGCCTAATGGAGGCTGGGACCCACAGGAATTAAGAACAATACAGAATTTTTATGTGAAATATGGATTATCTACTGCTGAAGGAGTTTCAGAAGTGGCTTCGGTTGGAGGTTTTATTAAAGAATACCAGGTAGACCTGAACCCTGAGGCGCTAAAAGCATACAACGTATCGGTAATGGACGTGATGAATGCCGTGCGAAACAGCAACCTCGACATTGGCGCTGAAACGGTTGAATTAAACAATGTAGAATACATCATTCGTGGCCTGGGTTATGTAAAAAATCTGGAGGATCTTGAACTCTCGGTGGTAGCAGTAAAGAATAATATCCCGGTAAGGATAAAAGATGTTGCCCACGTTGCCTTCGGCCCTGCTACACGACGAGGGGGTCTTGATAAAGGCGGCTCCGAAGCTGTTGGCGCTGTAGTGGTTGCCCGATATGGCTCAAACCCAATGGAGGTTATTGGTAACGTAAAAGATAAAATAAAAGAGATTGATGCCGGATTGCCACAGAAAACTCTACCCGATGGCAGCGTCTCGAAGGTAACTATCATACCATTTTACGATCGCACCGGACTTATAAAGGAGACTATCGGAACACTCGAGTCTGCACTTTCCCACGAAATCCTTATCAGCATTATCGTCATCATCGTATTGGTTATAAATCTGCGGGCGTCGATTATTATCTCCGGTTTATTACCGATAGCCGTATTAATGACTTTTATTTTGATGAAATTTTTTGGAGTAGAAGCTAATATTGTGGCTTTGTCGGGTATTGCCATCGCAATCGGGGTAATGGTCGATGTCGGGATTATTTATGTCGAGAATATTGTGCGACATTTGGAGATGCCCGGGAATCATGACCTGCGAGGCAAACCATTGCACCAACTAATTCTAACAGCCACAAGCGAAGTATCACCTGCTGTGATGACCGCTTTGGCTACAACAGTAGTCAGTTTTCTGCCTGTTTTTGCCATGGAAGCAGCGGAAGGAAAACTTTTCCGCCCGTTGGCATTTACCAAAACCTTTGCGTTGATGTCCTCTTTTCTATTGGGAATTATCGTGTTGCCAACACTTGCACATATTATTTTTTCCATTCGCTTCGATACTAAAAAGATAAAGAAAATATGGAATGGCAGTCTTATAGCAGCAGGTTTGTTGTTTCTCATAATTTGGGGTGCATGGCCCGCATTGGCTCTTGTCGGTATCGGAATTAACAATCTGCTTGATTATCGCTGGCCTGAAAATCGAAAGGAATATCCAAATTATATCGACATTGCAATAACTGTTTTGGTGGCAGTGTATTACCTTTCCATCGAATGGTTGCCGCTGGGAGCACATAACAGTACGCTGGTAAACTTCTTTTTTGTTGCAGGCTTTGTTACGGTAATTCTTTCGGTGCTCATGCTTATGGTTCACTTTTACGAACCCATCATCCGCTGGTGTTTGGCAAATAAATGGAAATTTTTGATGGTCCCCGCATTTACTTTGACCTTTGGGATATTGGCGTGGCAAGGTTCTGATAAGATATTCGGATTTGTTGCCTCAGGATTGGAAAAAATAGGGTGGAAAAGTTTTCGACAAACTTCTGTTTGGCAAGGCACTGTAAGAGTATTCCCAGGCACCGGAAAAGAGTTTATGCCATCGCTCAACGAAGGTTCATTTTTGCTGATGCCCACCAGTATGCCCCATTCAAGCATCGAAAAAAACATTCAATACATCGAAACGCTTGATAAACGACTTTCGGCCATTCCCGAAGTGGAGGTGGCCGCAGGCAAATGGGGGCGCGTAAACTCAGCGCTCGACCCTGCCCCTGTGCAGATGTTTGAAAATACCATCAGTTATCGCCCTGAATATATTCTGGATGAAGACGGAACAAGACAACGGTTTAAAGTTGACAAGCAGGAAAATTTCATTTTAAATATGTCGGAAATAAAAAATACGGTTGATATAAATGGAAATAAAAATGATGTCAATCGAAATAAAGTCCAAATAAATGGAAATAAGATTGACATAAATAATATTAAAGAAGTAAAGTTTGACAAAGAAAAAGGGGTGTTTAGTGTTTTGGTAAACGATAAATCGATTACTGTTAAAGCTGCGGATCTGCCTGCTTCTAATAATTTCAATCTATTTCAATCTATTTCTAATAACATCAATCTATTTCTAATAAAAGATAACAAAGGTGAGTATTACAGACAATGGAGGCCTCAAATTAAAAAACCGTTGGACATTTGGAACGAGATTGTAAAAGTTACCGATATTCCAGGTTTAACCTCAGCCCCTAAGTTGCAGCCCATTGAAGCACGTCTTATCATGCTTTCAACTGGTATGCGCGCGCCAATGGGATTAAAGGTGTATGGTCCCGATTTAAACACCATTCAGGAAGCTGGTATGGCTTTCGAACAGGCATTGAAGGATGTTTCTTCTGTAAAGGCTAGCTCCGTATTTTACGATCGTGCTGTAGGAGCGCCTTATATCGAAATTAAGCTGAACCGTGAAGCCATGGCGCGATATGGAATGACCATTAACGGGGTTCAGGAAATATTGCAGGTTGCCG
>JANXXY010000072.1 GCA_025350365.1 Bacteroidales bacterium
CATACCTCGATGAATGGTCATTTTACACTCATTCACAATGGTATTATTGAAAATTATGCTACACTGAAGAAAAAGCTTGAACTACGCAATTATACTTTTAAAAGCGAAACTGATACGGAGGTTCTGGTAAATCTTATTGAATATATTTATTTGAAGGAAAAATCGACTGCAGAAATGGCAGTTCGCCTGGCACTTCAGAGAGTGATTGGAGCCTACGGATTGGTAATTATTTGCCGTGATGAAAAGGACAAATTGATAGCCGCCAGAAAGGGAAGTCCTCTTGTTATCGGAGTTGGTATCGACGAATATTACATCGCCTCCGACGCCACACCAATAGTTCAATACACAAAAAGTGTCATTTATCTTAATGATGATGATGTTGCTATTATTAAACGTGGAGAATTGACATTGAAAACTATCCGTAATGATACGCAAACTCCAATTATACATCAGATAAATATCGAAATAGGTGAGATAGAAAAAAATGGGTTTGATCATTTCATGCTCAAAGAAATTTATGAACAACCACGGTCAATACTCGACACATTTCGTGGAAGAATTAAAAATGACCAATCGGAAATTCATCTTGGAGGCCTTTATGATGTTATGCCTCAACTTATCCAGGCAAAAAGAATCATTATCATTGGATGTGGTACATCCTGGCATGCCGGGATGGTAGGCGAATATCTTATTGAAGAATATGCCAGAATTCCGGTGGAGGTGGAATATGCATCTGAATTCCGGTATCGTAGCCCGGTTATTTATAAAGACGATGTGGTTATCGCAATCAGTCAGAGTGGGGAAACAGCCGATACATTAGCTGCCATTAAACAGGCTAAAGATGCGGGAGCATTGGTATTAGGAATTTGTAACGTAGTTGGATCGAGTATTCCCCGTGAAACTCATGCCGGCGTTTATACCCATGCAGGTCCCGAAATTGGGGTTGCTTCCACCAAAGCATTTACCGCTCAGGTTACAGTATTAACCATGATGGCAATTTCACTTGGAATGGCTCGCGGGTATGTTTCACCTGAACAGGGGAAACTACTGATTGCTGAATTGTCCGCTGTTCCTGAAAAAATAGAGAAGGTGTTAGCAAACAACGAAAAATACAAGCAAATTGCGGGACTTTTCCGTTTTGCCACAAACTTCCTTTATTTAGGGCGTGGTAATTTATTCCCCGTTGCACTTGAAGGAGCATTAAAACTAAAAGAAATTTCTTACATCCACGCTGAAGGTTATCCTGCCGCTGAGATGAAACACGGACCTATTGCGCTTATCGACAACAAGATGCCGGTTGTTGTAATTGCAACACATGATCATACCTACGACAAAATTGTTAGTAATATTCAGGAAGTGAAAGCACGCAGTGGAATTGTAATTGCGGTTGTAAACGAAGGAGACGAAATAATTGGTAAGATGGCTGATTTTGTGCTTGAGGTTCCGGTTACAGATTTTGCATTTGCTCCATTGGTAACTGTTGTTCCTCTGCAACTGCTTTCATATCATATTGCGGTAATGCGTGGTTGTAACGTCGATCAGCCTCGCAATCTTGCAAAGTCAGTTACGGTTGAATAATATTGTAGTTATAAGTATCATGTAATGAGATAATATAAATAAAAAATCCGGACTTTTCAGTCCGGATTTTTAATTTATCGCTGAACATACTGTTTTTGGTAGAATTTTTCATATTCCCCTGAAACAACATTTTGAAGCCATTCTTCATTTGTAAGATACCAATCAACAGTTTTCTCAAGACCTTCTTCAAATTGGAGCGAAGGAGTCCAGCCAAGTTCACTTTGAAGTTTCGACGAATCTATCGCATATCGCATATCGTGGCCTGCCCGGTCTTTAACAAAGGTGATTAGTTTCTCAGAAGTACATTCCGGCCGGTTAAGTTTTTTATCCATGATTTTGCAAAGCAGATAAATCAAATCTATATTTGTCCACTCGTTATTACCTCCGATGTTGTAAGTGTCGCCAATTTTCCCCTTATGGAATATCACATCAATAGCCCTGGCATGGTCAACCACATAAAGCCAGTCGCGTATGTTATCTCCTTTGCCATAGATAGGAATGGGTTTGTTGTTTTTGATATTATTAATGGATAGAGGAATAAGCTTTTCAGGAAAGTGATTAGCTCCATAATTATTGGAACAATTGGATACTACAGTAGGAAGGTTATAGGTATGAAAATAAGCACGAACCAAATGATCGGCGCTGGCTTTGGAAGAAGAATAGGGGCTACGTGGATCATACGCCGTTGTCTCTGTGAATAAGCCGGTTTTGCCAAGTGAACCATATACTTCATCGGTTGAGATCTGATAAAAGCGTTTTCCTTCCATATCATTTTTCCATTGTTCGCGGGCAGCATTCAAAAGAACAACAGTTCCAACAATGTTTGTAAGGATGAATTCCATTGGATTTGAAATAGACCTGTCAACATGGGATTCAGCCGCCAAATGGATCACTCCGTCAGGATTATATTTGGCAAATATTTGACTGATGGTTTCAGCATTAGTTATATCAGCCTTTACGAATTCG
>JANXXY010000104.1 GCA_025350365.1 Bacteroidales bacterium
AAAAGCTGGGTAGTACCCGTAGCTTTTGCACTAATCCCAGAGAAGGCTCCAATAAACGATAAGAAACAAATATTAATTGCAAAACGCATATTAAATGGCGTTTTTAGTAATGCTGAGTTTATCAGGTTATAAAGATAAAAATAGCTGATTGACAATGCAAGTATACAGAAAATGTTTTACATTTTGTTACAAATATGATTCATCTAACACATAAAACCCTAAAAAACTCCAACAAACCAAAAAAGGCAAGAGAACCAAGAACCAAGGTAAAATCCAGCATATTAATATTTTAAAAATTAACTATTTTTTACTGTTTTCTTAGTAATCAATACTTGATACTTGGTACTCAATACTCAATACTTACTGTTTTTATTTATAAACAATTTTTTTTCGTTTGACGGAATAAGCCGTAAAAACACCAATAGCTTTTTCACCAGGCTCGATGTTTGAATAGGCACTCGCAGAGGGTCCACTAAATATGGGCAGTTTTGGATAATAATCGTTTATAAAATCGTACAAAAATGTGAAGTATTCCTCGGTAATACCATACATTTCGAGGGTAACAGTATCACCTTTAATTAAATTGTAAGTACTGTCGATACTTTCCCTTAAAAAATATACAGGAAAACCATAGTAATATTTTCCTTCAAACCCGGTGTTATCTGCTAATCCATATTTATAAACACTGTCGGTGAGCATGATGTTATTTTTCTTTATTTTCATTAGGTAACAGTTTCTTCCTTTACCCGGATCTTGTGCATATAAATTAATAATCCATCCTTTCAAATTGGAGTCCTGGCTGTAAGCTATTACATTGATTGCATCGATAGGGTTTTCGTCTTTCAATAGCGATTTTGCCCAGTATTCCTCCAAAATACCATCGTTGTTTACATCAACATTTTTAATATTAAGGACATAAGTTTTACCCGCAACTCCAAAATATGAAGGCGAGGTAAAATAAAACCCAGGGTTCGACTCGTCTTTGGTTAGCGTTTCTGTAATTATACCATCGGAAATAGTAACAATGGCATCTGTAACCATACCTCCATATTGTTTATGAAGAGCATCTGACGATTTGGAAAGCCTTACCATGTGCCGCATGGTATCGGTAGAAATGTACCCCTCAACCACAAGTTTTGTTGTGGTTGAGTCAGTTCCTAAATCAATGTCCTCCTTGCAAGAATATGTCAATAAGAAACAAATAAATATCAAGGAGTTGATTATATACTTTTTATGTAAATTCATAACGTAAAATATTTCAAAAATTAAAATTTAAAATTGTAAGTAATACCCGGAAAATATAGGAAAGGCAAATACCAATTTTGCATTGAAATTTGACCGGGCTTTTTATTGTCTTCTATAAAGTTGATCATCCATGAGTTGTGTCGACCGTATGCATTATAAAGTGAAAAAACCCACTCGCCCTGCCATAATCTACCTGGTCTTTCTTTTCCTTTTAGGCTAAGTGATAGGTCAAGACGATGATAATCGGGCATTCGCGAACCATTTCGGGTCGAATATGTTTTGCCAATTGTTTTGCTAATACTGTTTGGAGAAGTAGAAAAAGTTTGCGGGCCTGTAATTTCATAAGTGCCAGAAGGCAAGGTTATAGGAGCGCCAGTAGCATAAATCCAATTTGCTGAGATCGTCATCCTTTTCGTAATCTCATAATTCACTATTACAGCAATATTATTTGGTTTATCGTAAGGTGCCGAGTACTCAACTCCATTGTTAATTTCGGGTATTTTTCGTTTAGTGCTTGATAAAGTATAGCTTATCCAACCATTAAGTCTTCCCTCGTTTTTACGAATTAAAAACTCGATTCCATAAGCTCTGGCTGTTCCTTTTCTTACCTCTCGTTCTAATCTTGGGTTTTGAAGAAGTTGAGCATTATCCTTAAAATCTATTACATTGTACATATCTTTGTAATAAGCTTCTACCGAAGTTTCGTAAATATTATCCTTAAAATTCCGGAAATAGCCAATGGCATATTGGTTGGCTTTTTGAGGCATAACATTGGGGCTTGATGGAAACCAAATATCAAGTAGCAACCCTCCCGCTGAATTTGATGCTAATTGCATGTATTGTGTTGTTCTGGAATAACTTGCTTTAACGGATGAGTTACTGTTGATGGTATAAACCAAACCCAACCGGGGTTCGAAACCCTGGTATGTGTTAAAAATTTTTCCGCTGCGGAAATATAATGAGTCTTTCACTATATAATTTGGCTTGGAAGGTTCAAAACTATATATGGTAGCTGTACCTATGTTCTGAAATATAGTATACCGTAAGCCATATTTTAAGATTAATTTTTCTCCCAATTTCTGCTCATTTGAAATGTAAACACCATGTTCAAGAGCATACGATTTTGGAAAAGTTGCACTTAACGAACTATCTTTTCCTTCCTGATATAAATTGCATGGGTCGAAATAATGATATGTAGTTGAACCTCCAAATTTTATTTCGTTTTCAGGATTCAAAAAATAATTATAATCGATTTTAAGTGAATAATCGCGCATTTCGGAATTCCACACAAACTTTGAATCCCCAAATGTCATTTTTAGCGAATAATCATATTTGGCAACAATGGCCGACACATTTGAAAATAATCTGGAGGAATACTGATGATTCCAGCGCAAAGTACCGGTCATATTTCCATATCCGGCATCGGTACTTCCTTTTTGTCCAAAATTGTCGCGACCTGCATATACCGAAAGGTACAACCGATTATTTGCATTTAATTGATGATTAATTTTCATGTTTAAATCATAAAAATACATTTTCGTCTTGCGGGCATCACTATCACTTAAAAGAGGGAAAAATATATCGGCATAAGTTCTTCGTCCTGAAATTAAGAATGATGTTTTTTCGTTTATAATGGGTCCTTCAATAGTTAACCTGCTTGATATTAATCCAACACCTCCGGTTACGGCAAACTTCTTATTGTTGCCTTCTTTCATCCGAACATCCAACACCGACGACAATCGGCCACCGTAATTCGATGGAATATCACCTTTGTAAAGTTTAACGTCGCGAACAGCATCGTTGTTAAACACCGAAAAAAAGCCCATGAGATGAGATGCATTGTATACCGTAGCTTCGTCGATAAGAATTAAGTTTTGATCCATACCGCCGCCCCGAACACTATAGCCCGACGTGCCTTCTGCTGTTGGTATAACCCCGGGAAGCATCTGAATAACCTTAATAACATCTACTTCGCCCATAAATGCTGGTACTTTCTTTATGGTTTTCATATCAAGTTTTGCTACACTCATTTCGGCTTTTCTAACGTTTGCGTCAGGTCGTTCGGTTGTAATTACCACTTCTTCAAGTTGTTGTTGAATTGGTGACAATTCAACTGTCAACGAAATACTCCTTGTTAATTCCACCTTTTTCGAAACAGCAGCATATCCGATATAACTGAATTCTATTAAATAATCTCCGGGTTTCAGACTTATTGAGAAAAACCCATATAAATTGGTTGCTGTGCCTGTTTTTAGATTTTTTACGGAAACTGTAGCTCCAATCAGAGCCTCTCCGTTTTCGGCATCCTTCACATAACCGCTTACACTTAAACGTCCTGCGGGATTATCGCCTTCTGCCATAAGAGATTGTGCTAGTGATAACGCCATTAAGCCTATTAATAAAATTTTTAATTTTCGTAACATTTTGCTAGATTGATTATTATAATTATTTTATTCTAAATATATTTTACTGCGAATTTAAAACCTTATTTATCCTGCAAGAACAACTGATCGGTGAAACCGAAAAATCCACCGATGAATTGGCTAAATTCGAAATGAAAGACAAATAGAATATAAAATAGTTGCATTCAAAAAACACATTTTCAGTAAAAAATATGTTATATATTGTTTGGCGGAACTATCGTCATCGCCATAGTTCAACATAATGCGGGATGGAATAAATGTGGCTGGTAAAACTAATATCTTCCGGAAACGGGAATGTGCAAAAGTATATGACTTGGGAAAATGATTTATACTGAAATTCAGTAG
>JANXXY010000119.1 GCA_025350365.1 Bacteroidales bacterium
TCGTTCGGTTTCTATATCCAACGTTTCGTTCAGAAAAGCGGAGATCATATTTTCTAATAAACTCACCGGGTTTGATGATGCCAGATCAGCCGGGTAGCCATTAATTTGAACCTTTGTTTCTCCCGTAAATTCAATATCGAATCCGAGTGCACGAATATCGTTAAAAATTTCCATTAAACAACTTGCGGCGGCGGGACTAAGCTCCAGTATTTCGGGGAAAAGGCTGCGTTGCACTATGCCACGGTTATTGCTGATTAATTGAAGGTATCGTTCGAATAAAATCCGCTCATGTGCGCGTTTCTGATCAATCAGCATCAGACCTGATTTCACCTGAGTTAGAATGTATTTGTTTTTAAGTTGAAATGTGCTGATGATGCGATCTTCAGAAGGTGAAGCATCAGTCTCGTCAGTCGGTTCGCTTGGTTCCCATGGGTTGGACGATCCTTGATTAGATTCCAACCCTGTATACAAATGCTCCCAGTTTTTAAGAGTCTCTTTTTCGCGATCGAACGAAGGATAGGAGTACTGTCTTTGATCATTTTCTGTTTCAAAAGGATTGAAGTTAGGGTTAATGTCGATAGTTGGGGCTGAATAATCCTGGCCAATTCGCAACGTGGGGATGCTGATTGACGTGTCCATATCAAAATCAATTGTTGGAACAATGTTAAATTTTCCCAACGCTTCCTTTATTGATGCCAGCAGTATCTGATAAATGCTTTGTTCGTCTTCAAATTTCACCTCTGTTTTTGTTGGGTGAATATTGATGTCGATAGCCTCGGGGTTGATTTCAAAATAGATGAAATACGTAGGCACTGCGTCGGAAGGAAGTAATTGTTGGTAGGCTTTCATAACCGCTTTGTGAAGCCATGAATGTCTGATAAACCGTTGGTTTACAAAGAAAAATTGTTCTCCAAAGGTTTTTTTTGCCGATTCGGGTTTTCCAATCAGTCCCGAGATTTTTACTATGGAAGTGTCAGCATTGATGGGAACCAGGTATTGGTTCATGTTCTTGCCAAAAACATTACAAATGCGTTGTCTGAAATTGCTGAAAGGCAGATTGTAAAGTTCCACATTATTATGATGTAATGCCAGTTCAATTTCGGGATGCGTAAGGGCAATCCGCTGAAATTCATTTATTATATGGCGCATTTCGGTGGTGTCGGCTTTCAGAAATTTTCGGCGGGCAGGCGTATTGTAAAATAAATTGCGCACTAAAAAATTGCTTCCATTAGAACAATTCACTGGTTCCTGGGTGTCGACTTGGCTTGCAGAAATGTCTATGCATGTTCCCAGTTCATCTTCCACTCTTTTGGAGCGAAGTTTAACTTCAGCAATAGCGGCTATCGAGGCTAGCGCTTCACCCCGAAAGCCCAGGGTGCGTATGGAAAATAAATCTTTGGCATCGCGTATTTTCGATGTGGCGTGACGCTCGAAAGCCATACGGGCATCGGTTGCCGACATGCCACATCCGTTGTCTACAATCTGAATCGAAGTTTTACCGGAATCCTTAATCAAAATGCTGATGGATGATCCTCCGGCATCTACAGCATTTTCAACCAATTCCTTTACCACCGAAGCCGGCCTTTGAATGACTTCGCCGGCTGCAATCTGGTTGGCTACGGCATCGGGCAAGAGTTTAATAATGTCGGACATTGAAGGTAAACTTGCGTTAGGTTTTTACGTCTGCAAAGGTAACACAAAATAATAAAACGAAGTTTTAATAAAAATCGTTCCATCGCACAACCGTACATAACAAAACTTAACCTAAATTTGTTAAACTTCTAAATAAGTATAACATCAGGAATTAATAACCCTAAAATTTTCGGTCATGATTAAAGTGAAAGATATCCTTGATAAGAAAGGTCATCAGTTTTGGTTTATTTCGCCGGACAATACTGTGTTTGAAGCATTGGAAATGATGGCCGTAAAGGATGTCGGAGCAGTAATGGTAGTTGATCAGAACAAGCTAGTGGGCATGTTCTCTGAGCGCGATTATTCACGAAAAATCGTTCTTCACGGGCTAACATCAAAAAATTCGCGAGTGGGCGATTTCATGAGCAGAGAAGTGATTGGTGTGCATCCCGAATCAACCATCGACGATTGCATGGCTTTGATGACCAGCAAGCGAATCCGCCACCTTCCCGTTCTTGAAAAAGATACTATTTTGGGCTTAATATCAATTGGCGACCTCGTTAATTCCATCATTCAGGATCAACATATCATTATTAAAGACCTTGAGAATTATATTTATGGCGGAAGGTTTTAAGTTGCTGGAGGAAACGAGATGAATGGCTATTGACAGACATAATGCCGATTTGGTTTCTGTAAACTATAAATACGTGATGCAAATAACAGGGGTTAATGATGAGGGCAAACATTAAATTGACAACTTCACAAACTCCGAAAAACACTATCCTTTAGTTGAAGTTACTTCCGAATTATTGACCACTGGCATTGATACACAAATATTAGAAGCTTTATTAGATAAGTATGCCGATGAAGGAATTACCAATATGGAAAGTATGAAAGTTCTTCGGGTGCAACCTCTTTGCGATTTTGGTTCGCCAACAGAAATAATTAATGAGTTCGGAAGTAAGAAAAGTATTTACAGGCAATAAGAGAATTAGAAATTGAATTTTATAAAAATATTGGATAATGGCCGGAACATTTTCACAAATATATATTCAAGTAGTATTTGCGGTAAAAGGCAGAGAAAGTTTGATAAGCTCATTATGGGACGAAGAGTTATATAAATACATTTCGGGCATTGTAACCGATAAGGAACAAAAAATGCTTGCAATACATGGAACCTCAGACCATATTCATTTTCTAATAGGAATGAAGCCATCCTGTTGTTTATAGGATTTAGTGAGAGAGATTAAAAAATCATCCAATGAGTTTATTAAGGATAAGAAATTTACAAAGTTTAAGTTTCAATGGCAGGAAGGTTATGGCGCATTTTCATATAGTCACTCCCATTTGGATAATGTAATTAGCTACATTATGAATCAAAAAGAGCATCATAAAAAACAATCTTTTAAAGTCGATTACATGGCTTTTTTGAAAAAATTTGACATCGAATTTAAAGATGAATATTTATTTGAATGGATTGTATGATGTTGTAAAATGAATCCGAAGGATTAGTATGTTTATCAATACTATTCAATGAATCCGAAGGATTCCAATGTTTATAGAAACGAGGATGAAAGCGGAAATACGACCCCATTGGGGTCGCACCCCTTAATCCAATTGATTGCTATAAACATACAATCCCTTCGGGATTAAAAGAAACGGAAGTATGAAAATAACAACCATTCACCCCTATTGCGGATCGCACAAAACGGGATGAAAATGAATCCGAAGGATTCCAAAGTTTATAGATAAACGCTAAATCCCAAAAGGATAAAATGTTTATAGAAATTGGATAAATTAGTTTGATATTCGACCCCAACGGGATAAAACGCGCTACCTGTTTTATGTATTAACCTTTGGTAAAGTTGTAACGAGCGACAATTAAGTTGTAATTAAGTCTGGTAAAGTTGTAACGAGCGACAATTAAGTTGTAACTTAGTCCGGTAAAGTTGTAATAACCATTGGTTAAGTTGTAATAAACGCCAAATAACTTGTAACAAGGCTTGGTAAAATTGTAACGAATACCAATAAAGATAAAACATATATGCCTATAATAGCAAATACTCCCGAACCTCCATATTACGCTGTAATATTTACTTCAGTCAGAACCGCAGGCGATCATGGCTATTCCGCAATGTCTGATTTAATGGTCAATCTGGCATCGGCGCAGGAGGGCTTTTTAGGAGTGGAATCTGCCCGAAATGAGGTAGGTATTACCGTTTCGTACTGGCGTGATTTACCTTCTATAACTAAGTGGCGCAATCATGTGGATCACAAGTATGCCCAACAGAAAGGGAGAGAAAATTGGTACAACGCTTTTAAAGCAAGAATTGCATTGGTTGAAAGAGATTATGGTTTTTTGAAAAAATAACAACCGGCAATGCACAGTTTTAGAATTGTTTTTTGCCAAAAAATCCCGTACCAGAATATTCGGTACGGGATTTTAAATTTACATGCAAATATCAATTACTTCGAATCAATTTCTACCGTTGCAGTTTCTAATCCTTCAGATGTTGCAGTAAGTTTTATTTTTCCTGCTTTTGCTGAACTCTGAACCACTGCAAGGCACAAACCGTTGAATGATTTTCGGTAGTCGGCTTTAAAAGGTTCGTGACTAATGGGACTTCCGTTGTCCACACCAATTATCTTGCCTTCACCTTCTATCTTGAATTTTACCATATTATCAGCACGAGGAACTATATTTCCGTCCTTGTCAAGGATGGTCACTTTTACAAACGAAAGATCGTCGGCATCAGCTTTAATTTGGCTGCGGTCTGCTGATAGAATGATTTTAGCTGCTTTACCAGCGGTTTTAATTTCCTGCGAAAGAATTTCCTTGCCTCCTGTTCTTCCAACTGCTTTCAATGTGCCGGGAGCGTATGCAATCCGCCACATCAGATGAAGATCGTTAACACTTTTTATTTTTGTTCCCAACGATTTTCCGTTCATAAATAATTCCACTTCTTCGCAGTTGGAATATGCCCAAACATCAATGTTTTTACCTTCTTTTCCTTCCCAGTTCCAATGAGGGAAAATGTGCAAAACCGGTTTTGAAGTCCATTCACTTTGGTACATGTAAAAAACATCTTTTGGGAAACCGGCCAAATCGATGATGCCAAAGTACGAACTTTTGGCCGGCCAGGTATAAGGAGTAGGTTCACCAAGGTAATCGAATCCGGTCCAGATAAACATCCCGGTAAGAAATGGATATTTCTTTATTTCTCTCCACGTTTCTTCGTGTGTTGATCCCCAGGGCGCTGAGCAGTTGTCATAAGCTGAGCACGACAAATCGGAATTGCCGGTGTTGAAAGGAATGTCCCAGCGAACGGGCCAGCGACGGATACTATCCGAAGGCATATCGTAGCTGCCACGTGTTTGAAGTGCCGAAGTTGTTTCTGAGCCAATGAATGTTTGCCCTTTAAAGTTTTCAGGGAAGTTCGCATATATTTGTTGATGGTAGTTGATTCCCGTTAAATCGAGGGCTCCCGATTTGATGATGATATTGTTAGGATCAGCATTGTTACAAGCTGATGTAATAGGGCGCGTTTTATCCAGATTTTTAACAATGGCACTTAATTCCTTTGCTATCGAATCTCCTGTTGGATTCTCTTGTTCCGGTATCTCATTTCCAATACTCCACATAAATACCGATGGATGGTTGCGGTCGCGAAGAACAAGATCTTCCAAATCGCGTTTGTGCCATTGATCCCAGTTTAGATGATAATCGAAAGGTGTTTTTTGCATTTTCCACATGTCAAAAGCTTCGTCCATTACTATAAATCCCATTTTGTCGCAAAGGTTGAGCAGCTCGGGTGCCGGAGGATTGTGTGAAGTACGTATTCCATTGCATCCCATATCTTTCAATATTTCGAGTTGGCGCTCCAAGGCACGAACATTGATGGCGGCCCCAAGGCATCCAAGGTCGTGATGATCGCAAACACCAAGAATTTTCATTGGTTTTCCATTTAATGAAAAACCTTTTTCGCGATCGAATTTAAAATCGCGAATCCCGATGGAAGTTTCATAATTATCAGTAATTTTTCCATTGCATTCAACTTGCGAAACAACTTTATACAGATACGGTTTATCAATGCTCCACGGGGTTGGATTGGCAACTTCCAAATCCTGAGAAAGTTCAGTTACAGAATCCTTAAGAACCGATCCCTTGCTGGATGTGGTGGATACTTCTTTTCCCTCGGTATTATAAATGATTGTTTTGAGCGTAATTTCCTGATCTGCTTTCTGGTTGTTTCGAACCCTGGTGGCAATATGAACTTTGGCCGATTTTTCTGTAATTTCGGGAGTTGTTACATAAGTTCCCCAATGATCAACAAACACCTTGTTTGTGATAACCAACCATACATTCCTGTAGATCCCTGATCCTGAATACCAGCGGGAGTTTGGCTGTTTTGAATTGTCGACCTTCACAGAAAGTACGTTTTTCTTTGATCCATAATTCAGAAAAGAAGTCAGTTCATAACGGAAAGATGAATATCCATAGGGACGGATCCCAAGGTAATGGCCGTTAATCCAAACTTCACCATAACGATATACGCCGTCAAAGTCCACGAATACTGACTTTTCTTTTTCAGTATCAGACATTGTAAATTCTTTTCGATACCAGCCTATACCACCCGGTAATGCGCCACCGCCTGGAGTAGCAGGGTTTTTTTCGCTGAATTCGCCTTCCACACTCCAATCGTGCGGCAGGTTTAGAGAACGCCACTTTGAATCGTCAAACGACGGGTCCTTAGCATTGGGTGCATCGCCTAAGTTAAATTTCCAATTTTTGGAGAAATTGGAAATGGTTCGCGATTTCTGGGTCTGGCAAGATTGGAGTCCTGTCAGCATCATAACAGTTACTAGAATAATACATAGTTCGGGCAATTTTTTCATACGTATTTTATTTAGTTATTAAAATTTAAAACATGGAATAAAGATAGGGTAAAACTCTTTTGGTAGAAATTTT
>JANXXY010000137.1 GCA_025350365.1 Bacteroidales bacterium
TCCAAAAATCGAAAGCGCCTGAGCTGCAATACTTCTAGCAGAAACGTGAAAAACTCCGGGTAGAAGTTCCCCTGAAATTTTGTACATATTCGGGATCATTAACAATAATCCCTGGGAACAAGTAAACGTAGATGTTAATGCACCAGATTGCAATGAACCATGAAATGCTCCTGCAGCGCCAGCTTCAGATTGCATTTCTACAACTTTTACAACTTCTCCGAAAATATTTTTTTTATTCTGAGCAGACCATTCATCAACATATTCAGCCATTGTTGACGAAGGTGTAATTGGATAAATACATGCAACTTCAGTAAACATATATGCTACGTGGGCTGCTGCATAATTTCCGTCACAAGTAATAAACTTTTTTTCCTTTGCCATTTTTTTACATTATTATTACACTGATTTTTCTTTAAATAAAGAAATTATAAAAACTTCACATTTTCAAATAATTAATAATCAGGCCATATTCAGATAGAATTACTTCCATCTAAATAATAGCCTTCTTTAGGTAATTTGCAACAAGGTTTTTGGGGGTTATTTCAACAGCTTAATCGCTGTTCATCGATATAATAAATTCTTCGTTCGATTGAGTTTTCACCAGTTTATCGCGAAGGAATTCCATTGCTTCCATCGAATTCATATCGGTGAGATAATTGCGTAGAATCCAAATTCGGCTAAGCATTTCTTTGTCAAGCAAGAGGTCTTCACGACGAGTGCTTGAAGCCTGAATATCAACAGCAGGATAAATTCGTTTATTGGATAATTTTCGATCAAGCTGAAGTTCCATATTTCCTGTACCTTTAAACTCTTCGAAAATTACATCGTCCATTTTGGAACCCGTATCAGTTAAAGCAGTGGCAAGAATGGTGAGCGAACCGCCGTTTTCTATATTACGGGCAGCTCCAAAAAAGCGTTTAGGTTTTTGCAAGGCATTAGCATCCACACCACCGGAAAGAACTTTACCTGAGGCAGGTGCAATGGTATTAAATGCACGGGCTAAACGTGTAATCGAGTCAAGCAGTATCACTACATCATGGCCACATTCAACCAAACGTTTGGCTTTTTCAAGAACAATATTTGCAACACGAACATGGCGTTCGGCAGGCTCATCAAATGTGGAGGCAATAACCTCGGCATTAACACTGCGCGCCATGTCGGTAACTTCTTCTGGACGTTCATCTATAAGTAGAACAATCATGTACGTTTCAGGATGGTTTTTTGCTATCGCATTTGCCAATTCCTTCAATAATACAGTTTTACCAGTTTTAGGCTGGGCAACAATCAAACCACGTTGTCCTTTTCCAATAGGAGAGAACATATCAACAATACGAACGGACAAACTTGCAGATTCGCTTCTGGAACAAAGGGTAAATTTTTCGTCAGGAAACAAAGGTGTAAGATAATCGAATGGCACGCGGTCTCTAATAAAATCCGGGCTACGGCCGTTTATCTCTTCTACTTTAATTAATGGGAAGTATTTTTCACCCTCTTTAGGCGGACGAATGGTTCCTTTAATGGTATCACCTGTTTTTAAACCAAACAATTTTATTTGGCTTTGAGATACATAAATATCATCGGGTGAATTCAAGTAATTATAATCGGCTGACCGAAGAAAACCGTAACCATCGGGCATAATTTCTAAAACTCCTGAACTTGTAATAATTCCGTCAAATTCATAAGTCTTTTCAACCGCTCTTCTTTCAATTGGTTTACGAAGATGAAAATCGCGATCAACCTTAATTTCAAATCCCGTATTTATTTTTGTTTGCTCTTCGTTATCAGTTTCAGAAGAAGATTTAGGCTCATTATCAGTGACATTCGAAGGTTCTTCGATTGCAACGTCAATCGGAAAGTCATCGTCATCATCTTCTTCAGGCGCTGAATTTAAAGCCTCTGTATCAACCAGATTTTCTTTTTCTTTGACAGGGGATTTTTTTTCCAAAAACCTTAACCGTGGGAAAACTCTTTTTTTCTCTTCCGGCTGTTCCGGCGATTTTTCAGGTTCCATTACCGGAATTGGTATTTCCTTAACCGGTTCTACATCCCTGATTTTGATTCTTTCTCTAAGTCTGGGCTTTTCTTTGTTTTCGTCCGCGGCGGGCGAGGATGAAGCTACCAATACTTTTTTTGGCTCAGGCTTCTTAGGAATTGCATTAACAATGGCCTGCTGATCTAAAATCTTATAAATCAGGTCCTGTTTCTTCAAAGATTCGACTTTTTTTATTTGTAACGTCTTTGCGATTTCACGCAACTCGTTCAATAACTTCTTATTTAACTCAAGAATGTCATACATATTACCGGCAGGAAATTAAATTAAAAAAATAAAGGATTTGCATCAAAATGAGAAGCTATATTAAAATAGATTGTAATATAAGAGAACTATAAAACTCAA
>JANXXY010000140.1 GCA_025350365.1 Bacteroidales bacterium
CTTACGACGCAATCCATTTCGAGCCGAAGAGATTCAACAAAATAGAATGGAAAGAATTAGGTCAATTGAAAACAAAGTTGCAACAATCAATGAATACCTGAAGGAACATCCAAAAGCAAAAATTGAAGTTCAAGAAAAAAAGATAATTACCTATGTCGATAAATTAAAATTGAACAGCGTCATCAATATCCGTCAAAATAAACAAAAGCACAACATATGCATTACAACCAACGACGAAATATTAGACGAATTGAGCCTTTTAGATGGTTGCAATGTAATGCGAACCGACCTGCCCAAGGATATAGCCACAAAAGAAGTAATACATGACCGTTACAAAGCATTAGCCGAAGTAGAATGGGCTTTCAGAACTCAAAAAAGTCTTTTAGAAATACGCCCATTATACCTGAGAAAAAAAGAACGCACCATTGCACATCTTGAAGTTTGCATGATTGCATACAAAATAGAGCAATACTTGAGAAAACAATGGCTTGATATTGATTTAACAGTCGAAGAAGGGCTGAAAACCTTAAGTATGTTGTCAAGTATAAAAATAAAAACAGGAGAAAATGTAATAGTAAAAATTCCGGAGCCCGATGAGCAATGTGAAAAATTGCTAAAACAAATTGATGTTAAAATGCCTACTTTTTTACCTGATAAAAAAGTAAATGTGGTCACGTATAAAAAACTGACCGGTACGCGTAAGTAAATTTATATCAATTTGTTGAAAGGATAAATACGGATTATAAAAAATGAACATCCGATATAATGCCTATAACAGGCTCAATTCGTTTTATATATACCCGGATATCGACAATGGGAAATCGACCATACAGCAACTCTCACTTTTCCCTGCATTGCCTTATGTTAAATATTCTGTCAAATTTTAGCAATGAGCTTATTGTAAAATAAAAGTGCCAAGATTATTGTAATTGCATTCAAATTTTTATACATTGTGTCATAAAACTTTTAAAACCATGATCTTCAATTCTGCCATTCGTTTATTTATAGCAATACCAGCTATTTGCTTGTTTGTAAATAATACCTTTGCCCAACAACAAAGCTCCATTGGCCTTAACATCACAACTAACATAAATATTGACATTGTAGTAAAACCCGAGTTAGGCATAGTGTTTGAACAAAAAGTGACCAACCACAGTGGCTTTGAAGCCGGTTTAAATTTTCGTACCAACGAAACCTTGATTTCCATCCACTTAGAAACAATTATGAGCACTTTTCGGTAAACGAGCAATATGTTTCAATACCGGTATTGTATAAGTTTTATTCAAAGATACTTAATGCAGGTTTGGGTGTAACCTACGATTACTTTATCGGCTGGCGTCAACTCTCCGGAGAGTCGTATATTACTTCATATAGAACAAGCAACGACTACCAGATAGGCTTACTTGGCAAAATAAGCAAGCCTATCAGGTTAAGCGAAAAGTTAGTTCTCGAACCGGAGGTAAAATTCAATTATATGATTAAGCCTCTTGGCAGGTTTTATGTTGGAGCTGGTCTCGTTGTAAAGTATTTACTATAAGTTGGAGTTTAATTCTTCGCTGAGCTATATAAAAACAATTGTTTGCAAGTTATATGGCAGATATATTTCAATATAGTCACTATAAATTCTGCTTAAACTTAGTAAGTTTGTAACATAATAGGTTCACCATCCATAACCTATTAATTGACAAAGGCTATAAACAAAATAGTGATTTTACGATGATTGCAAGATTATATAAACATTTATTAGTTATTATTCCACTTATGGTGATCATTTCGGCATGTGCCAAAATAGGATCGCCAACAGGTGGCCCCAAAGATTATACCCCACCCAAATTGGCCAGCAGTAACCCTCCCAATTTTGCATTAAATTTTCATGGTAAAAAAATTGAAATCACTTTCGATGAATTCATTCAGCTAAAAGATATTACCACGCAGTTTATTGTGTCGCCTCCCATGAAGAAGAAGCCAACGGTGCTTGCACGTAATAAAAGCATCATTATCACGCTGGAAGAGCCTTTAAAACCCTTTTCCACCTACCGGTTCGCGTTTGGAAACGCCGTTCAGGACCTGGATGAAGGCAATGCCCTGGATAATTTTGAATTTGTTATTTCTACCTGTGGAATAATCGATTCTCTTTCACTACACGGTCAGGTTACAAATGCGTTCGATCACCAACCTGACAAAGACGGCTATTACGTGATGTTGTATGATAAATTTGAAGACTCTATACCTCGTAAACAACTTCCTGTTTATATCGCAAAAACGACTGATAAGGGCTGGTTTTCGTTTAATCATATCCGGCCTGATACATTCATGATTTTCGCGGTGAAAGACGCAAATCAGAATTATTTATTTGATATTCCAACGGAGCAAATTGCTTTCTCCGACACGCTTATTTCACTCGATCAGCATTACACATTGCAAAAAGACAGCATTATTCTCGATACCATTAAAATAGATTCAGTTAAACGGGTTAGAAAAATTCCGAAACCACAGATTTTTCTCTATTCATTCGCTGAAGAGCATAGAAAACAGTACCTTGATAAATATGAACGGAATAAACCCAATAGGTTCGAACTGTTTTTCAAAATGCCGATTGTCGATTCCATCAGGTTGCAACCCATTAATTTCTCCAGTAAATCGTGGATGATGGCCGATAAACCTATTTTTGATGATACCCTATCCTATTGGATTACCGATACAACTGTAATACATAATGATACACTCAAACTTCAGGTAATATATAATACCACCGACAGTTTAGAGAATATTATTCAAAAAATTGATACTATTAAACTAATTAATAAAAAACTACCCATCGCAAAAGGTAGCAAACGCGATGCTAAAAAAATACGAAAAACCACTGATTTTCGAATAACCAGCTCAGTGGAGGGAAAATCTGTTGTTGATCTGAATAGTGAGGTAATAATTGAGGCCAGCAGCCCCGTGAGTTCAATTGATACATCAAAAATAATAATTCTAAAAACCGACGATACCGGACAGGAGAAGGAGAAGGAGAAAAAAAAGAAGCCTGTAAAATTCAAATTTCAAGAGGACAGTATTTTTGTGCGCAAATACCATATCAATTTTGCTTTTGAACCAAATACTGAATACTCCATTTCCATAGATACGGCAACCATTAGTGATATATACAATGAAGTAAATGATTCGATTGGTTTCAATTTTAAAACTCAAAAGGACGATTTCTACGGAAAAATAAAACTTTCGTTAACCAATGTTAAAATGCCAATGATTGTGCAGTTATTGGCAAATAAAGATGCCATCGTACAGCAGCAATTCATTTCTAAGAACCAAATTATCATATTTGATTATGTCATTCCCGCTAAATATCAGATAAAGGTTATTTATGATGTTAACAATAACAAAGTTTGGGATACAGGCAATTTTAGCCAAAAGCTTCAACCCGAAAAAGTACTTTATTACAATAAAATATTACAGGTAAGATCGAACTGGGATATGGAGGAAAATTGGGAACTCGAATAACCGACTCCACATGAAGTCCTGCTTATAACAAAAATTATCTTTCGTTGAAGTCAATATTTCAAGTTTTTCCCGAATACCTACCCGAGAAGCAATGAGTTTTTATACAGTCTGACGACACGCTATATGAATTGTTATGGACAGACGAAGCGAATGAGATACCTGGAAATATCCAGTCTTACAAAATTCCAAACTGTCCCCATTGTAAAAAAGGAAGGTTGCATTTTGCCGGAATTGCATCCAGGGCTGGGTAGGCTTTAGTAACAAAAGCAACGTCCTTTGACATGATCAATTTCTTTATAAACAGGTAAAATGTCCTTTTTTTACCTGACTTGGAAACGTATGCAGGATTAACTACTATATACGAAGAATAAACAAGCCCACAGTAGGAATATGCATAATTCCGCTAAAAAGTTGTTGAAAAACGCGTTGGAAAATACATCTCCCGGTATTTTATCCCCTTATGGAATTTTTAATATTAAATTATTAAACGTTGTAATTGGTGAATATTCAAATTCCCCATTAGCTCTAGGTGTTTGGTTACCTGAATTCTTAAATAACAATGGAATAGTAATCTGGGTTTTATCGTCTACGAAGCTGGGTTTTAATATTGCATATTCAACAGAATGTCTTTCATTAAAAAACTGAAAATAGATACTTCGCAAAAGGGGATAACTGCCATCAGGACAATGGATAAAAAGAAAGATTCCGTACATGCACCCGCAGTATATGTGGCAGAAAAAAAGCCAAAGACGGCGCTCTCCCCGACGGCCTCCGGGCCCACCAGATGCACCTCGTCCGGGG
>JANXXY010000154.1 GCA_025350365.1 Bacteroidales bacterium
CAATGATGATCGCTTTAATTATAATATTGGCGCCATTCAATCCATTTCCGCAAGCAATGCTCAAAACGACAGTGGTGTACTTGAATTGAACTTCAGGGACGAACGGTAATTGTACTTCGAGGGCACAGGAGTTATCAGTAATTGGCATCTGGAGCTGCCAGCGGAAATACGACAATTTGATTACACTAATATTTCAGATGTGATCATTCATGTGAAATATACTTCGAGAGAAGGTGGCTCAAATTTAAAAAGTCTGGCTAATGCGTCTTAAAAGATAGCTTAACTTTAATAAAATAGCGTCTTGGCCAGGAAGGATTACACATCCTCTTAAATTTAAAACATGATTTTTCAAATGAGTGGCATTTGCTGACTAATAATGGCTCAGTAAATTTGATTATTGACAAATCGCGATTGCCTTATATGACCCAATCGTTAGACACTGTAATTGAGAGTGTGATGTTCATAGCTCAGGTTGGGAGTGATCCGGCAAATTTTTCAATTAAAGTTAAAGAAATTGCTGCAGATCTTGCCAGAATAGATGAATTGAAACTATTTAGCGGAACCTATTCAAATATTGAAATCGATAAACCATTTACTTTATCTGTTTTAGAGACACAATTAGTTAATTTAGAAGAATTATTGATGGTTGTTAAATATAGTTTTTAACGGATGAAAAGATTTTTTTTACTGTTTATCTCTTTTTCAACGCGTTCTTATGGTTTTTTATATAATAATTAGTACCTTGGTTCTCGTCTAATTCTTAATTTTTCAATTTATGACAATCTACATTGGAAACATTCCCTACTCAATGCAAGAACAGAATTTAATTGATGTTTTTCAGGAGTTTGGCCCCGTGGAATCGGCAAAGGTAATCATCGACAAAAAAACCAAAAGATCTAAAGGGTATGGTTTTATTGAGATGAAGGATGAAAATGATGAACAGGCTGCTGTTGACGCTTTAAATGGACAGGATTTAGGCGGCCGAAAAGTTAAAGTTAGCAGAGCTAATCCCAAAAAGGAACCGGCTCAATCATGAAAGTTAAAAATTTGATATGCAGCGTTGATAAACCCCTTATCTGCATTGCATTTTGATATGCCTCCTAAAAACTTAACAAGTAAGTTTATTAGGATTATTAAATTCATTGTCTTAGTTCGGTTATAAGCAAAACTAGATTTATCTTTGGAAAATCCTGAAATTAATCAGGATTAAACATCAAAATCCGATAATTCTATTTAAATTCATTTTATGAAGCCATTTTTTTTTGTTTTGATTTTCACTACATGGTTATTAGTTTCTTGTAGCGATGTTAGTACTTCTTATGAATATCCTAAGGATGAGAATCTTACCAACACAGCGGGGATGCCTAAAAAGAGAGGATTGAGTTATTTTCCAACAAGTTGGTTTATCGATTCAACGATGCAAAATTCCTTGTCCGGAGAAATTGATTCGGTCAACCTGAAACTATTTTCTAAGGCCTTGTTTAAAGTTGGAGAGCCAATACTTTATAATTTTTATATTGGGAAACAAATTGTGCGGCTCACCTGGATACGACCCAACCGTCCATTTTTGATTTTAAGCGTGGAGGATATTGAAAATAAATTGTATTTGAAAGAAAATGGATTCGAATCAGTGGAAGAAAGAGTAAAAACTGGTCGTGGAAAAGATTCTATAATTACTGCGAAACGAATATATCAGCGAAAGCCTATTGATTATCAAAATATGATAAAAATAAAGGAATTGGTGAAGAAGAATAAAATTAACGAAATGTCTCCAACAATTTATCAAAGTAGTTGTATGGGGGCAAAATTTGTAATTGAATTTCACGACCCAACCAATTACCATCTGGTTTTTCGTTGCATTTCCAACGAAACGGAAGAGCCAGCCTTCAGGGAGTTATGTGATTTGATTATTGATTTGAGTAAATTTAAAGATGAACCTCGTTATTAGAAAAGTCATACTTAATTAATCACCATCAGCTCAATGTTTAGGAGCAATACAAACAGGGTTTGCCGAACAAAAATAAATTGTAACAGATGATAATATTTTTTACAAGGATAAAATAAACAATAGCCACGAATACACGAAGAATTATTAGTGTATCCATGGCCATTGTTTAATTCCGGCTTGATATTTTTTTACCAGATAATTGCTCTTTTGTCTTCAGCAAGATACATTGCATCGCCCGGTTTTATGTTGAAAGCCTTATGGAATTCGGACAAATTTGGTAATGGCCCCAGTACTCGAAAACGTCCCAATGAGTGAACATCTTCTTTTGTACGACGCAGAATTTCTTTGTCGGAAATGTGTTGCCCCCAAACATGTGCATAAGCCAGATAAAAGCGTTGTTCAGGAGTAAAACCTTCTGTTTTAGCAGGAGCAGGGTTTTCTTTCAAAGCCTTTTGAAGTGCAGTATACGAAATATTTAAACCGCCAAGATCGGCAATATTTTCACCCAAAGTGAGTGCTCCATTAGCATGTGTTGTGTCGAGTACCTCAAAATGATTGAATTGTTGTATTAGAATATTCGTTCGTTCGCCAAACTGTTTTGCATCATCGGCTGTCCACCAATCCACCAGATTTCCTTTGGCATCGTATTGGCGGCCCTGATCGTCGAAACCATGCGAAATTTCGTGTCCGATAACCACTCCAATAGCACCATAGTTTACAGCATCATCGGCTTCAGGGAAAAAGAATGGTGGTTGAAGAATTCCAGCAGGAAAGCATATTTCGTTATTGCTTGGGTTA
>JANXXY010000160.1 GCA_025350365.1 Bacteroidales bacterium
ATCGGCGGCTGCTTCAGTTATGATATACGAAGTGGTAAAACAGAGGTGAGTAGTAAGTCATTAGAAATAAATAGAAATAAATAGAAATAGAAATAGAAATAAATAGAAATAGAAATAGAAATAGAAATAGAAATAAATAGAAATACAGTCCCATCGGGACGGCATTATGGTAGTAAAATAATTAAGCCATACCTTTCAAATCTCATCGGGACGACATTAAGGTATTGAAATAATTAAGCCTCCTATTTCAAGTCCCATCGGGACGGCATTATGGTAGCATCCATTTAGAAGTGTGCACAATCCATAAAAAAAATTTGAATTTTATTTTTCAACCGGTAATTGCCGCTTAAAGCTTTCTTCGAGCGAAATAAACGTCTCGGTACGAGCTATACCGGGTATGGATTGTAACTGATCGGTTAAAATATTTCGAAGATGTTCATTGTTTTTAGCATAGATCTTAATGAAAATGGAATAGTTACCGGTTGTATAATGACATTCCACAATTTCCGGGATCTGTTCCAGTTGTTTGGCAACATCTTTGTATAAACTCGCCTTTTCAAGAAAAACCCCTATGTAGGAACAGGTATGGTAACCCACTTTTTTAGGATCAAGGATAAACTCGGTGCCCAATATAACCCCCTCTTTCATTAACCTGTGCACCCGCTGATGAACCGCAGCACCGGAAACGTCGCATGCCCTTCCTACTTCTAAAAAAGGAGTTCTCGCGTTGTTTTTGATAATTGCAAGTATTTTGCGGTCTAAACTATCAATTTGAAAGTTATCCATGGCATTTTAAAATATTTATCAAAAATATAAAGTTTAAACTCAATTTTAATTAAAATTGAAATAAATATTCCTAAAATGAAATATTTCTTCATTTTTTCTTTGGATAATCAAATCAGATAAATATTTTTGTAAAGTTTTTTAGTTACTATTTTAAAGGAATATGGCGGAATTTATTTTGATTTAAAACATAATCAACGAATGAGGTTTATAATTGAAACCAAATATGATAAATTTGTGAATAATTTATAAACACACCCCCTTTTTATAAATAACTTGTAACTGAAAAAATAACAAATAATTGGTATTACCCCATTAAAAAATTGTAGTATGTGCGGAATTTTAGCTGTAATTGGTAAGAGATCCCCTGAAGAAGTCCAGAAACTCTCAAAACGTATGAGTCACCGCGGACCTGATGAAAGTGGAGTACATGTTAGCCCCTCAGGAGCAATTCTTTGCCACGAAAGATTGTCGATTATTGACCTTACAACAGGTCGTCAACCTATTCAGGGAACAAAAAATGCATATGTGATGCACAATGGCGAAATCTATAACCATATGGAATTACGCCAGGGCATTTTAAAAAATCATAAATTCAGAACAACGTGCGATAGCGAAGTAATTGTTCACCTTTATGAACAATATGGTCTTGATTTCTGCAATAAAATGCGTGGAATTTTTTCGTTTGTAATTATTGACGACGACAACGAAAAATACATGGTAGGTCGTGATCCCATAGGTATCAAACCTTTATACTATGGAAAAGATGCCGAGGAGAATATGTATTTTTCATCGGAAATGAAGTCAATCACCGATCAATGCGTTGAATTCGAAGCTTTCCCTCCGGGACATTATTATACACCAGAAACCGGACTCGTGAAATATTACAAACCCGAATGGCAGGATTATAAAGTAGCTAATAAACCGGTCGATTTGAACCAACTCAGAGACGCATTAATTGATGCCACACGTGTTCGATTGATGAGCGATGTACCACTGGCGGTGTTGCTTTCAGGCGGTTTAGATTCCAGCTTAATTTCATCCATTACAAAACGCCTGCTGCGTGGAACCAAACAGGAATTACATTCCTTTTCCGTAGGACTTTCAAATGATGCTCCAGATATCAAGGCCGCCCGTGAAGTTGCAAAATTTATCGGAACCACACATCACGAGGTGTTTTTTTCCGTTGAAGAGGGAATTAAAGAACTTGAAAAAATTATCTGGCATATCGAAAGTTATGATGTAACTACCATCAGGGCCAGCACTCCAATGTATTTTCTTTCGAAATATATATCTGAAATGGGTATTAAAGTAGTTTTATCAGGTGAAGGCGCCGATGAGGTGTTTGGGGGTTATCTTTATTTCCACAACGCTCCGTCAGCTGAAGAATTTGCAGATGAAACTGTTCGCCGGGTAAACCTTCTATCCACAGCCGACTGTTTGCGTGCCGACAAATCGACCATGGCTTTCGGTATCGAAGCCCGTGTTCCTTTCCTCGATCGTCGCTTCCTTGATGTAGCCATGTCAATCCGTCCGGAGGATAGAATGCCAAAACGCTCGGAAGGTAGAATGGAGAAATACATCGTTCGGAAAGCGTTTGACGATAAGAACGATCCTTACTTGCCGCAAACCATTTTATGGAGACAGAAAGAGCAATTTAGTGATGGCGTTGGATACAACTGGATCGACCAGATTATTGCCCATTGCAACAGTAAGGTTTCAGATAAGGAATTTGCCACAGCTGCCAAGTTATTTCCTTATAATACGCCAGCTACGAAAGAGGCATATTACTTTCGTGCTATTTTTGAGAAATTCTATCCCCAACCATCGGCCATCAAAACCGTGGTGAAATGGGTTCCAAAATGGCAGGAAAACTCAGATCCATCCGGCCGGGCCAATACAATGCACGAACAAGCAGTAACAAAATAATCACAACCTACTTTGACACTTTAGCTTCATAACTCATGAACGAGTTGGTAATCTGTAATTTATTAGAGCTCAAACGTAAATATTATTGTCGTAACAATAAGGTAATAAGGTTGGTTGTATGAGTTCATATTTTTCTACTAAGGTTAAAAAAAGTATAGTTAAAAACCTTATTTTAAATTAGTTAACCTTAGTAGAAATTAATATACCGAGATTTCTAAAAACCTTATTAATCTTATTTTATGGAGATAATTACGACAACATTGTTTATGCCACGTCAGGAGGTCTGAGCTTATTTAATACCTAAAGTAGCATAAGGTTACAAACAAGATAATTTCAAATAATAGCCCCCGAAAATACGAATAAATTTTTCGCACTTTCGGGGCTTGCTACTATGGAGGATCACGAATCATTCGTATGAACGAATTTTTCAGGTAAGGTGAAAATTATGGAGCTTGCCTCCTGCTTATGATGTAACTTTTGCATAAAACCTTCAAATACATCAAGCGGTTCAGTTTGCCATATCCTTGTTTTTCGACAATGTTTGAATTAGCAAATCCGGAACGTCCTGAATGTCGAGAATCAAAAGTCCGTCGAGGCAATTGTTAAAAGCGGGATCAATATTAAAACACGCTATTTTACCACCTAGCGCCAGATATTTCTTTAGTAGTACAGGGACTTTCATTTTTGAAGGCTCCAGTCCCATAATTACCTGATCAAGAGAGTTCAAATCATTTGCTTTTTCATATAGTATTTCGGTATCTACTTCACCCGGATTACGAGCAACAAACGGGGTGCGTGCTTTAATGTAAGGCGATAAATCATTGTTAAAGTGGTGTTTTTCAACATATTTAATAATTACTTGTTTTGATATTGGCGAGTATTTGTTACTAATGCTTACAGGTCCAATAAGATATCGGTATTCCTTGTTTTTAGCGAGAAATTGCAATATGCCTTTCCAAAGCAAAAATAGGGACATTGGTTTACGTTGGTAATCTTTAACAATAAAAGATCTGCCTAATTCGATGGATTGGTCAAGTACTTTCCCCATTTGTTGGTTAAATCGGAATAATGTTTGAATGTAGAAACCTTTCAGACCCCATTCCGAAATAATCTCCTTCCCTTTGCCAATCCGATAACCTCCTACTATTCTTTTTTCGTTTCCGTCCCAGATAAAAAGTTGATAATAGTAAAAATCATATTCATCGATGTCTGCACTTTTGTTGGTGCCTTCACCTACTTCACGGAATGTTATTTCACGCAATCGACCTATTTCTCCGGTTATATAGGGTATCAAAGTTGAAGGGGCACAATAAACGCTATAATTCTGCCATTGGAATAAATGATACTCAGTTGAAATTCCAGTTATTTCATTCCATAGGATATCAGGACTTATGGGAGGGTTAATACTTTCTGCCCTGCCGCTCCTCATCCTTTTGTGAAATAAATTATTCACTTCCAGAGTGGTGGATAAGGCATAAGTTTTAGCTCTCAAATAACGACCAAACTGAGATAAATCTGTAAAGTCTTCCTGTTCCTTTACGGTGATCGGGTTACCTATGCTTACACTTATTGTTTGTTTATGCTTGTTTAGAAGCTCCGATGGAATTTTGACTGTTCGTAACAGAGGATGAATCCGGCCCATAAGATGAAATAGCCAGCTGTTATTGCCATGAAAAAATACCGGAATCACCGGAACGCCGGCATTTTTTATGAAACGGATAATAGAGCGGCTCCATTTTTTATCAACAATATTTCCCGAATGTTGATAATAGGTGGATACCTCACCGGCAGGGAAGATAGCTAAAGCCTGTCCCGTATATACATGCAAAAAAGCTCTTTTCAATCCCTGAATGCTTGAGTAGGCTTCTTTATGAGTTTCAAATGGGTTTACAGCAAAAATGCAATCTTTTAGTGGTTCTATTCTTTGAAAAAGAAAATTCCCCATGATTTTAAGATCAGGTCGCACCGATAATAATTTATGCAGAAGAATCAATCCCTCAATTCCTCCGAAAGGATGGTTAGCAATGATAAGAAACGGTCCGTATTTTGGAATTCGGGTCAGATCAACGGGTGAAATATCATAATTGATGCCTGCCTCGTAAATGATTGAATCGATAAAAGCCAATCCCTTCTTGGTATAATTATTGGAATAAATCTCATTAATTTTATCAAACTGGAATACAGACATCAAAAAACGAGCAACGGTAATTCCTCCAAACTTATCGAGTTTGGCAGTTTTTATCACGTCTTCAGTATAAATTAACTGCTTCATAACTTTAGATTTCTAGTCATGCTAAGTAACTATATGATTGTTAACTATATCTTTAGCCAGTATTAAATTTATGTAACACCGAACAATCTTTTAATAATCTTCTATCAGTGAAACTACTAGATAACGTAATTCATAAATTACCGCATAACGTCTCATTTCTCCTTATACTTTCAAAATTTAACAAATACTTCACTCGAAGTTAATGTTCTAATAATCTAGCTGATATATCTTTGGTTTCGAATAAAACTAATATTTCATGCCCATGACTATTATTCGAGCCGTCATCTTTTCTCTCTCATTCACTATTTTGAATCCATTTCAGCTTTATTGCAAAAGCACTTCAGATTATGTTGAAACTAAAAAAACAGATAACATGCTTAAAATTCTTACATGGAATATTTATATGCTACCACACTGTTCCTGGCTGAAAGGGAATTGCAAGCGTGCTGCTGAGATTGCCAAAAAACTAAAATCGACAGATTACGATATTATTGTTTTTGAGGAAGCTTTCGATTTCAGGGCAAGAGGAATTTTACGCAAGCAATTGAAGGCGGAATTTCCTTTTATGTATGGGCCTGCCAACTTATCGGTATTTTCTTTGCGAACAAGCAGCGGTATTTGGGTGATGAGTAAAATTCCGTTAAAAAAAATTCACGAAATTGAATATCATAACAGATATGGTATTGATGCCATGGCTCGCAAAGGAGCGGTGATGTTTCAGGGCGAATGGAAAGGTCGGGATTTTCAATTGGTAGGCACTCACCTACAGGCGGACAGTCCCGATCAGGTTCGGCGCGAACAATGCCAGGAAATATCGCGGACACTTCTTCAAAAGTATAGCCGTAATAATGTGCCTCAGTTTGTTTGTGGTGATTTTAATATTGAAATGCAGGATAGTACAAATTACCAGTTTATGCTTAAAACATTGGATGTACAAAACGGCAATATGGACGGCGATATTCACACTTCGTTTGATGAAATAGATAACAAACTTGCACAAAGACCAAACGGCAAAAAGTGGTTAATCGATTATATTTTAGTTCGTAAC
>JANXXY010000165.1 GCA_025350365.1 Bacteroidales bacterium
AAGCCATGTTTGGCGTTTACCGGCTGTCTGTTTCAAAATGCAATCCAATTCAGCTTTAAATCCCATGCTCAGCATTTCATCAGCCTCATCCAATACAATTGTTTTAACAAAACTAATCGTTAATGCTTTACGCTCCAAAAGATCAATCAACCGACCAGGTGTCGCAACCACAATATGAGTAGGCCGTTTTAATGCCTTAATTTGCTCCTCAATATGTGCTCCACCATAAACCGATTCGATAAATATCTTTTTTGGGGCATATTTTGTAAAACGAAATAACTGTTTTGCTATCTGTTGACCCAATTCGCGGGTTGGAGTCAATATTAATGCCTGTATTTTATCATTTTCCGGATTTACAGCTTGTAATATTGGAAGTCCAAAGGCGGCAGTTTTGCCTGTACCTGTCTGTGCCTGACCAATAAAATCGGTTCCTTTTTCAATTAAAAAAGGAATGGCTTTACTTTGAATTTCTGTGGGCTTAATAATATTAATTTCCTTAAGCGCTTTTATAAAATCATCGGAAATTCCTAATTCTGAGAACGTTTTCAAATATGCAATATTAATAAATTGGGTGCAAAGATAATTGAATATCTTTTGATTTACCTAAAGTAGTATATTTGCGCCTCATTAAAAAAATGAAATGATTTCAGTTGATGGACTTAGCGTAGAATTTGGAGGAACCTGTCTTTTTAAAGATGTATCGTTTGCTATAAACGAAAAGGATCGTATTGCCTTGATGGGTAAAAATGGAGCAGGAAAATCTACGATGCTCAAAATAATTGCAGGCGCACGAAATGCTTCAAGCGGCAAAGTGTCGGCTCCAAAAGATGCAATAATAGCCTATCTTCCACAACATTTACTTACCGAAGATAACCGTACGGTATTTGATGAAGCCGCACAGGCATTCGCGAATATTTTTGCCATGCAGCATGAAATTGATGAACTTAATAACCAACTTGCTACCCGCACAGATTACGAATCGACCAGTTATTATGAGCTTATCGAAAAAGTTTCCGCGTTAAGCGAGAAGTTTTATTCATTTGAAGAAATTAACTATGATGCTGAAGTAGAAAAAATATTACTGGGATTGGGGTTTTTACGAGAGGACTTCACGCGGCCTACAGGCGAATTTAGCGGTGGATGGCGCATGCGCATTGAACTGGCTAAAATATTATTGCAAAAACCCGACCTCATCCTTCTCGATGAGCCAACCAACCATATGGATATAGAGTCGATACAATGGTTGGAAGAATTTCTGATCAATAGTGCAAAAGCGGTTATAGTCATTTCACACGACCGGGCATTTGTTGACAATATTACCAACCGTACCATCGAAATTACAATGGGACGTATTTACGATTATAAAGTAAATTACACCACCTACCTGCAATTGCGAAAGGAACGTCGTGAACAACAACAAAAACAGGCAGAGGAACAACAGAAAATGATTGCCGGCAACCAGGATTTTATCGATCGTTTCAAATGTACGTATTCCAAAACAAATCAGGTACAATCACGTGTTAAAATGCTGGAAAAATTAGAAATAATCGAGGTTGATGAAGAAGACAATTCATCGCTCCGTTTGAAATTTCCACCATCGCCACGGTCGGGTAACTACCCTGTTATATTGGAAGGTATGTCGAAAAGTTACGGCGCTCACACTGTTTTTTCAAATGCGTCTTTAACCATCGAACGAGGCGAGCGTGTTGCCTTTGTAGGCAAAAATGGCCAGGGAAAGTCAACGCTTATTAAGAGTATTATGGGTGAAATTGAATACGAAGGAAACCTCACACTAGGTCATAATGTTATGATTGGGTACTTTGCTCAAAATCAGGCATCACTTCTTAATGAGGAGATTACTGTATTTCAAACCATAGATGATGTAGCAAGAGGCGATATTCGTGCCAAAATAAAGGATATTTTGGGGGCTTTTATGTTTGGAGGCGAAAACACCACCAAAAAAGTAAAAGTACTTTCGGGAGGTGAAAGAACCCGTTTGGCTATGATAAAGCTATTACTTGAACCTGTAAACCTGCTTATTCTCGATGAGCCCACCAATCACCTTGATATAAAAACTAAGGACATTCTGAAAAGTGCCCTGAAAGATTTCGACGGCACGCTCATTCTCGTATCACACGACCGCGATTTTCTTGATGGATTGGTGAACAAAGTGTATGAATTTGGCAATAAACGTGTTAAAGAGCACCTGGGCGACATCTACAGTTTCCTCGAAAAGAAAAAGTTGGATACACTGAAAGAGTTAGAGAGAAAGTAATAAAAAAAATACTGAGTACTCATTAGCAAATATTAAGTACTCAGTAATAAGTACTTAAAAAGGCAAATCATTCTCTTCATTAGTGGTTGCAGTTGGCAGGAATTGTTCAGGTGTAGGCTGAATCCGGTTGTAATCGGTTGTTTCAATGCCGCCTGCGGATTGACCCGCGGCATCGGCCTCAATTTTCCAAGCTCTAAGGTCAGTATACCATTTGGTATTAAACTCACGCGACTCGGGATTGAAAGATACTTTTACGGTTTGACCCGGCTGCAATCCATTCACCTGAGCGGCCTTATCTCCCCATCCGCTAAAGCAGATTTTTTTAGGGTATTGTTCGGTTGTTTCAATAACAAAATCGCGGCGAACCCATGTGCCGTTTTTACCTTCCCCGGTTTGTTCGGGCAGAAGTTGCAATACCTTTCCTGAAATTTCTAGTGACATAGTTATCAATTTCTAAATTATAGAATGTAAAAATAAACGTTACTGCTGAATATTGGTGTATAATTTCCAAAAAATATTTAAGATTGTACTAGTCTGATTATTTTTTTGCGCCGGAATTATTTAGAAAAGGTAATCCTATACATCTCAAGGGTTACTAGGAGACATAGCGGATGGAATTTCGGTGATCCCTGAAAGAAGAAAGTGTTAAACCGGTAATTTTTTTAAACTGGCTGGATAAATGCGCGACACTGCTGTATTGAAGTTTATAGGCAATATCACTAAGACTGAGAGTACCGTAAACAAGTAATTCTTTGACACGTTCAATTTTTTGTGCAATCATGTATTTTTCAACAGTAATACCTTGTGCACCTGAGAATAGATGACTGAGGTTAGTATAATCGTGATTGACTTTCCTACTGATATACTCTGAAATGTTTGGTTTAGGAATGTCGTCAGAAAGATAAATCAATTGATAAATTGCAGTTTTAACCATAGCAATCAGTTGGTTTTTCTTGTCATCCATTAGTTCAAGTCCGCCATTTTTCAGCGCAATTTCTATCAAACGCAATTTCTCGCCTGATATATTCTCTTTTAATTCAACTTCGCCCAACTTAACACTTTTGTATTGAAGTCCTAGTTTAGTGAGTTCATACTTTACCATTGCAATACACCGACCACTTTCCATATTTCTAATTTGCAATATCATAGGGTGTATTTTAACCTAATGGTTCACATTCAATTATTATCAATGATCGACTTTTTGTCGTTTGAGGCAAACGCGAAAATCAGAAGTAGCAATTTTATAAGGCTACGATAATATTGCGAAGTTCTTCACTTGTTTTTCCAAGTTTATAGCCCAGCAATTCTATCATTTCTTTTTCCTTACCTTCGCAAAAATGCAAATCTTCATCGGTAAGGATGGCATATTTTTGTTTGATTTTCTCCTTTTTCACGATCCAGTATCCTGATGCATTATTTGTATCCATAGATTCTAACTTTAGGTTGAGAAGAAATTTTAGTATTGTAAATATACCGTATACCCATTTAAAAGAAGTTATACATTTCTTTTAAAAATTTACATAATTCACACACCTTAGTGACGAGGATAACCTTAGATTCATAAGTTTTTAAAAGAGCTGGGAAAGCAAGAACAAGTAACCATATGCTTTGACATACCAGTAAGTTCCATCTAATTCAAGAAATGCTTTCTTGATTTGAATGACTTTAATTTAGACATGGAAGAAAAAATCATTATAGAAAGCGAGTCGCATTGCTGTTCGCATCCTACTATAATACAATTATAAATAGGCTACTTTGCCAATGGTTACAGTTACGTTACCTTTTACCACTATATCTAAATTTGAATAAATTATTTGAGTGTGCTTATATTTAGTATTAAAAAATTATTATTTTTACATAGTACTACCTAGACGTTTGGATATGCGAAATCATATTGATATTCAGTTTGAACACAATTTGTCGATTCCGAAATATCGACAGATTATTAATGCCATTCAGCAAAAGATTAAGATCGGCGAGCTGAAAAAAGGCGATAAAATCCCATCGCTGAACATGTTTTGCCAGCAATACGGTTTGTCGCAGGATACGGTTTTGATGGCTTACAACGAGCTGAAAGCAAAAGGTATTATCACTTCACAGGTTGGGAAAGGCTATTTTGTTCAGAACGAAAATACCGATTTAAAACATAAGGTTTTGTTGGTTTTCGACAGGTTGACCGCCTACAAAGAAGAGCTTTATGATGCTTTTAAAGAAGCCTTGCAGAAAGATGGCAGCGAGCAAATCTTTTTTCACCACAACAACCTGAAAATGTTCCAAACCATCATCAATGGTTCAATAGGCGACTATTCCGAATATGTGATTATGCCCATCGACCACCCCGATGCACAATCAACTATTGGAAAACTTCCGTCCAATAAAGTATTTATCCTCGATCAGGGCCGGAAACAATACATGGATTTATATCCATATGTCTGTCAGGATTTTGAACGTGATATTTACCGCTTACTTAAAAAAAATTCAGATCTGGTGAGCAAATATCAGCGAATGGTATTGGTGATCAGGCACCAGAAATTGCATTTTAAGGATATTGTGACAGGCTTTCGCGATTTTTGCAAACAACATCCAATCGCTTCTGAAATAGTTGCTGATATTAAATCTTTCGAAATTAGACCTGTGGATGCTTTCGTGGTGGTTGACGACCGCGATTTAGAGTTTCTGGTTCGCTATTCCATTAAAAACCAACAGGAATTGGGTAAGGATTTGGGAATTGTTTCGTACAACGAAACTCCGCTTAAAGGGATCGTTGCTTCAGGAATAACCACGATTTCGACCGACTTTGCTCAGATGGGAAAAAATATGGCTGAAATGATACTGAACCATCAGAAACTGAAACTGGATAATCATTTTATCATGACCATAAGGAGTTCGTTTTAAAGAAATGGGGAATGAGAAATTTCCAATATTAAATAACCAATAACCGACAATAAAAACCGATAACAACGATAACTGACTACAATAACATCTAATAACCATTTCACTATGAAACACCTGTTCTTATTCCTGTTTTTATGTTCTACATTTCAGTCCATTGCAGCCAATGATGGCGAACGGATTGTGATCAATCTAAATGGAACCTGGCAGTTCGAACAAACCGTAAATGCCTTTCCGCCGGCAAAATTCACGAGAACCATTCCGGTTCCGGGATTGGTTCATTTGGCAACTCCCAAGATCATTGATTATGACAAATTTTTTAAACGCGCCGATAAAGTTGAGTCAAAGGGTCAGCATAATCTTTACAATATTGATTACACGCCACGTTACAGTTGGTACCGTAAAATGGTCTTTATCCCGAAAGAGCTTGAAGGCAAAAGTGGTGTGATCACCATTAAGAAAAGCCAGTATGTTACTCAGGTTTACGTGAATGGTAAGGATATGGGAACGTCAATGGCTTGTTATACACCTGTTGAATTTCCCATTACAAGTGCGCTTAAATATGGCATCGAAAACGAAATCCTTATCAAAGTAGGCGATCGCATTTGGTTGCCATCAGAAGCTGCAGGCGGCACCGACAAAGAGAAAGAACACTATCTGCCTGGAATATGGGACGATGTGGAAATTTCGTTTACCGGCAGTGTTCGGATAAATCGCTTGCTGATTTTGCCATCGGTTGCCGCTAAAAAAGTGACCGTTAAAGCCATGCTCCGAAATTTCATGCCCGCTCAGATCTTCTACGGAGATACCATGAACGATTCAGTGACTTTGGAAGTTTCCATTGCCGAAAAAACTTCAGGAAAAATTATTGCATCCAAGATTGCCCACTTCTCAGCAAAGCGAGATAATCAAACAGAAGCCGTGCTCGAAATACCTGTTTTGAATTTTACTAATTGGTCGCCTGATAAGCCTTTCCTTTACCTTGCCAAAGCAACTTTGAAAAACGGCAAGGTCATTTCCGACGAAACTACCAAACAATTCGGAATGCGCGATTTTACTCGAAAAGGTAAGTTCTTTTACCTAAATGGCGAAAAAACAATATTGCGGGGTACCAATATTACACTTCAGCGATTTTTTGAAGATCCCGATTGTGGAAACCTGATTTGGAACCGTGAATGGGTGAAAAAACTTATGATCGATTATTCGAAAAAGCTGAATTGGAATATGATGCGCATTTGTGTGGGCATTGCTCCCGATTTCTGGTACGATTTGGCCGATGAATATGGGTTGATGTTTCAGAATGAATGGCTGTATTGGCAAAACCATGGCTGGGACGATCAGATTCGAAAAGAATATACCGACTGGGTTTGGAGCGATGGTGCGCATCCAAGCATCGTTATTTGGGATGCCATCAACGAAAACTGGGACAATTACATTGGCAATACACTGATTCCGGAGTTGAAGAAATTAGACAACACCCGTATCTGGGATTCGGGATATATGACTGCCGATCAGATGTTTCAAGATGAAATGGACGAACCGCATCCTTATCAGGGGGTAATATCGTGGATTCAGCCTGGAGCCAATCGTGATGTATATCCTTTGGGTGATCTGGATTTTAACCCACAAATTTTAAAGGACATTCATAATTCCGGAGTTCCGCAACTGGTTAACGAATATGGCTGGATTTGGCTTTGGCGTAGTGGCATTCCAAGTAAATTAACAGTTGAAACATTTGAACATTACCTGGGTAAAAATTCTACTCCTGAACAAAATTTTGAATTTCAGGCCTATTGGATGCAGCTTGAAACGGAGTGGCTTAGAAGCGACCCAGACATTGCGGGAGTTCTGGCTTTTTGTCACCTGACCAACAATTATGGCTATACCGGAGATTGGTTTATCGACAACATTAAAGATTTAAAGCCATCACCAACATTAAGCTGGTTTAAACATGCTTTTGCGCCTGTGGCAACTTTTATTAACCTCACCGACGAGCGCTATGTGCGCCTGACAAAGCCTCATCAAACAGGTTCTACGATACTGTTCAACCTGACTGGAATAAATAATTTGAATAAGGCTTCAAATGGCATAGTAAAGGTTAAAATGCTCAACTCCAATGGAAAAACCACTTCGGAACAGAATTTTCCGGTAAAACTGGAATCGTTCCTTCGGACCAATATTCCGGTTTCGATGGTTTTGCCTTCCGAAGCTGGTGGTTATGTGCTGGTTGCCGAATTTACTCCTGAAAATGGCCAATCGGTTATCAGTCGTCGTTACCTGAGAGTGGGGCAATCGGAAAAATATAACTATTTCAATCTTAATTTATAAGATAAATGAAGCATTTAAAAATTGGAAATTCTCCAGTTGAGTTGAACCGCGCAAATTACCAAATGACGGGTGATGCTGTCATCAATCAAACCCGGAAATTGAAAGATTTGAATGGAATTTTTCAGGATCAGGATGCTTTTGATAAGTTGAATCAGGAACAACTGGCTTACACCGTTCAAGCATGGTTGCCGGTTGCTGATGGAACTCCTGGCGGACTGTTCTTTGGCGCTTCAACCATTTACCCTGGCAAAGTGGGTAACGAATATTTCATTACCAAAGGCCATTTTCATTCGCTGAGCGACCGGGCTGAATTTTATTGGGGCATTCAGGGAAAAGGAATGTTGATTTTGATGGATCGCGATCGCAATACCTGGGCAGAAGAGGTACATCCCGGAAGCCTGCATTATATTGGCAGCGAAATTGCTCATAGACTTGCCAATACAAGCAATGAAAAACTAATCGTAGGTGCATGTTGGCCATCGGATGCCGGTCACGATTATAAAGAAATTGTGGAAAATGGTTTTTCGGCAAGGTTGGTAGAAATTTACGGGATGCCTAAACTCGTATAAACGCCAAGACGCAAAGTCTCTAAAAATAAATTATTTTTTAGGGTCTTAGCCTCTTAGCGTTCAATATTTCTCATGTCTAAAAATTTAGCAACTAATATCTAATTTCATGAAGTCTTACGTCATTCTTATTTCTATTATAGCTGCATTGGGCGGTCTATTATTCGGTTTCGACACGGCAGTTATCTCCGGAACTATTAATTTTATCCAGCCCTACTTCGGATTGTCTGAAGCAGCATTGGGCTGGACAGTAAGCAGTTTATTGTTTGGCTGTATTGCAGGGGTTTTTCTGGCCGGAAAGGCAGGAGATGTCTATGGTCGCAAGAAAGTGCTGATGATGGCAGCTCTATTGTTTTTTGTTTCGGCACTGGGAAGCGCATCGGCACATTCACTTTACTTCTTTCTTATAGCGAGGGTTCTGGGTGGTATTGCCGTTGGTGTGGCCTCCATACTTTCACCCATGTATATTGCAGAACTAGCTCCGGCCAAATACCGCGGGACACTGGTTTCGATGAACCAGCTTGCCATTGTTATTGGTATTTTGGTGGCATTTTTCAGCAATTATCTGTTGGTTGGAACCGGCGAAAACAACTGGCGTTGGATGTTGCTGGTGATGGCGGCTCCGGCGGTTTTGTTGTTTTTTAGCCTTTTTTTGGTTCCTGAAAGTCCACGTTGGCTTATTGCCCAAGGGAGATCCATGGAGGCACTAAAGGTGTTAATAAAAACCTCAGGAAAGGAAAATGCAACAAAAGAATTATTTGAAATTACAGGAACATTAGACGTTCTGGAAGAATCAAGATTCATCGAATTGTTGGAACCCCAGATCAAACCGCTATTGTTTATCGGGATTATATTGGCCGTTTTTCAGCAAATTACCGGAATTAATACCATCATGTATTATGCTCCCAAAATATTTGCGAATATAGGACAGAGTAACGATTCGGCTTTGTTGCAAACCATTTTGATCGGTGGAACTAACCTGTTTTTCACTCTGGTGGCGATGGTTTTAATCGATCGTTTTGGACGAAAAAAACTCATTATAATCGGTTCCACCGGAATGATGGTGATGCTTTCAGGCTTATCAGCTCTGTTTTTCATGAAAGAAACATCTGGAATACTGGTTCTGGTATTTATCCTCGGATACATCGCGTTTTTCGCTGCCTCACTGGGTCCCGCACTTTGGGTGGTTGCTGCTGAATTATTTCCCAACCGACTGCGCAGCAAGGGAATGTCCATTGCCATTGTTTCATTGTGGATTGCCTGCACCATCGTGACCATTGCTTTCCCGATTATGCTCGAAAAGCTGAGCGGAGGTGTTACCTTCCTGATTTTTGCGCTAATTTGCCTGTCCAATTTGCTGTATGTGGTTAGGTATGTTCCTGAAACTAAAGGCAAAACGTTGGAAGAACTGGAAACAGAGTTTTCGAAATAGCAACACCAAATAAAAAATAAGAAACGAGAAATAAGAAATGTCGAATTTCCAATAACCAATTTCCATTATCCAATAACCAAATTAAGAAATAGAAAATGAGTAAGCCAACGAATATCGGTTCTTTCTCTCCTCCGTTTGGAGAGGTTAAAGGAGGCTATTCCATTGCCATAGATCTCGGCGGAACGATCATCAAAATCGGCTTGTTAAAAGATGGTCAGCTGGTTGACCGAAAAGAAATTGCTGCACATTCAACTTCTGGTTTAAAATTACAACTTCCAGATCTGGAAGCAGTTATTTATCAGTTGTTGCGGGCAAACGAAATTCAAACAAACGACGTGTTGGGAATCGGATTTTCTTTTGCAGGATTGGTTGATTCTGTTCAAAACCGGATTTTATCAACCAATAAGAAGTACGACGATGGGCCAGACACTGATTTGGTTGGCTGGGCAAAAGATAAGTGGAACTGGCCATTGTTTGCAATGAATGATGCCCGAATGGCTTTGCTGGGAGAGTGGCAACATGGCGTGGGGCAGGGCTGTTCTAATCTGGTGATGGTTACGCTGGGTACCGGAATAGGATCGGCAGTTCTGATTGGTGGTGAACTGCTGATCGGGAAACATTTTCAGGCAGGAAACCTGGGCGGTCACTTTGTGGTGAACCATAAAGGAACGTTCTGCACCTGTGGAAATATAGGTTGCGTGGAGGCTGAAGCTTCCACTTGGCGTCTGCCTTCGTTGCTGAAAGAGCATCCAGAGTTTGCCGGAAGTTCGATGAGAAATGAAGAAGTTCTTGACTTCATGGCTCTTTTTCATCATGCCCAAAACAACGATCCGGTAGCGGAAGAAGTTCTTGAACATTGCTTATCTGCCTGGACAGCTGGGATCATCACCATGATTCATGCTTTCGATCCGGAAATGATCATCCTGAGTGGCGGAATTATGAAAAGCTCGTCTACTATTCTTCCAGTTCTTCAGGAAAAAACAAACCACCTGGCCTGGACTCCCTGGGGAAAAGTGAAGTTGGTTGAAGCGAAATTTCCCGACTCCGCAGCTTTGTATGGAGCCGATTACCTAGTGAATTCTAAAATCAATCCATAACCATGAAGAAAGCTCAAGACACGAAACAGTAAAAAGTATCCGTAATTTTACGATTAATTAAAAAAATATGTCAAAAAAGTATTTAAACAAACCCTCAAAATTCAACAACCTGCCATTAGTGGAGGTGAAAAACGAATCGTATAAGGTTGAGAACGGCTGGGAAGCTATTTGCAACAGGCTGAACAAAGAAATTGCCGCTTTGCCCGGTAACAAAAAGCTGGTGGTGATCGAAACCTATCAGGGTGTGATTCATAACGAGCTTCTTTCAAATCTGAGAACAGGATTAAAATATGATCGATTAATACAGGCTGCCGACTTCATGCTTCCAGAAGTAGAAATCAAGAAATTGGTTTTTCAGGATGTGACCAACGACAGGATCTTTGGTTTCCTGACGCGCCTGACCATGGATGCCTTTTTTGATCCTGAAAAAGCAAAAACTATTCATTCAGAAATTGAAGCAATTACAGAAGGAACAATAATTATTTACGGTAGTGGTGCTAGTATATTGTGTCCAAAAGCCCTCTCTTCGGGAGGGGGTTGGGGGGAGGCTCTTCTCGTTTATGCCGACATGGCACGATGGGAAATTCAATTGCGGATGCGCCTGCATTTGGTGGATAATCTGGGCGTGAAAAATCGTGATACTGCCGATTGGATGCTTCTTTACAAACAAGCTTTTTTTGTGGATTGGCGCGTTTGCGATCGCTTAAAAAAGACATTATTCGACAAATGGGATTTTCTTCTCGATACTAATAAGATTGGTCAGCCTAAAATGGTGGAAGGGAAAGCCATTATGGAAGGCCTTGAAATAGCAACTACACGACCGTTTAGCGTAGTGCCATTCTTCGATCCGGGTCCATGGGGCGGACAATGGATGAAAGAAGTGTGTAATTTAGATAAATCGGCATCCAATTATGCCTGGTGTTTCAATGCTGTTCCTGAAGAAAACAGTCTGTTGCTGAAATTTGGTGACGATGTGATCGAAATTCCATCTATCAACTTGGTGTTCCGGCATCCTCGCGAGTTGATGGGTGACCCGGTTCACGGGCGTTTTGGCGACGAATTCCCCATCCGTTTCGATTACCTCGACACCATGGATGGCGGTCATTTAAGTTTACAGGTTCATCCTTTGACTGAATACATTCAGGAGAAATTTGGTTTGCACTACACGCAAGACGAAAGCTATTATATGATGGATGTGGCAGAAGATGCCATTGTTTATTTGGGATTAAAAGAAGGAGTTAATCCTGACGAATTGCTGGCAGATTTGGAAGAAGCGCAGTCAGGTGGAAAACCTTTCGAAGCCAAAAAACATGTGCAAACATGGCCTATGAAAAAACACGACCACGTGCTGATTCCGGCTGGAACTATTCATTGTTCAGGAAAAAGCAGCATGGTGCTCGAAATAAGTGCCACACCTTATATTTTCACATTCAAACTATGGGACTGGGGGCGTTTGGGAATGGATGGCAAACCACGCCCGATCAACATTGAACACGGTAAAAAGAACATTCAGTGGAACCGCACTACCGAATGGACGCGCCAAAACCTGGTGAACCGCATTGAAAGAGTGGGTGAAGGTGATGGCTGGATAGAAGAACGAACTGGTTTGCACGAACTTGAATTTATTGAAACCCGCCGCCACTGGTTTATCAAAAAAACAGAACACCACACCAATGGCGGAGTGAATGTAATCTGCCTTGTTGAAGGCGATGAAGTGATTGTGGAAAGTCCAACCCAAGCCTTTGAACCTTTTGCGGTTCATTATGCCGAAGTGTTCATTGTTCCGGCGAAAGTTGGCACTTACACTATTCGCCCATATGGAACTGGCGAAGGGCAGAAGTGTGGAACGATGAAAGGTTATGTAAGGTTATAATAATTGTAGTGTTTTTGAAGATGTCGCAGCTACACTGCTTTAGTGGTTTTTAATGCCTTTTCTACAAAGATTTTGCAACTACGTTGCAGTACATTCACAAAAAATGGAAATTATAAAATATGAACCTTGTTTATGCAATATTTGCGGCGTAGCCGTTATATCTTTGTAGAAAAGTTTTATTAATACAATCAAAGCAGCATAGCTGCGATATAAATTCAAAGAATATGGCAAATACTTATTCTCAAATGTATGTCCAAATTGTTTTTGCAGTTTTAGATAGAGCAAATGTGATTAAAGAAATTCATCGA
>JANXXY010000179.1 GCA_025350365.1 Bacteroidales bacterium
TTTACCTTCAATTAAAGAGCTTACCTGTGTGTTGGGTCTGTTGGCCATATCATCGGCTTTCACTAAAGCAACCGAACCAGTTACATCTTTCTTTTGCTGTGTGCCATAGCCCACAACAACAATTTCATCAATTCTTAAAAAATCTTCATTTAACACAACATCAATTTCACTTCTATTTCCAAGGATTGATTCAGATGTTTTCATTCCAATGAAACTAACTAAGAGTACTGAATTTTCATTCATATCACCAGATATTTTAAAAGATCCGTCTGCATTGGTGATTGTTGCGATGGAAGTTCCTTTGATGATAACTGAAACCCCGATGACTGGGCTACCTGTTACATCGGTAACTTTACCCGTTACCGTTTTGCTTTGGGCAAAGCTGCTTACCGAAATGATACAAATAAAACCAAGTAATAGTAGTAATTTGTTCCATTTCAGAAATTTAAATAAATTCCTTTCTTTAATTCTTCTCATAAGGTTTAGTTCTTAGTAATTAAATAATTTGTGGAAATGTTTAAGCCAATTCTTCACGTAGAATTTCAAGATAAAAGTGATGGATTAAAACATATTCAACCATCACATGTAGTTACAAAGTAGATAAGTAGAAGGATAAATAAATGTTATATATCTAACAATAAGCAATTTACATGCCGCCGACAATGTGAAATAAGTGGACATATTAAATAAAAACAGGCGCATAGATTGCTGTTTTAATCGAAAATGCCTTCCAAAAAGGCAAAAAAACAAGTGAAAAGATAAAGGGAAGTATTATACGGCAGACTTATTATTAAAAACGCCAATTTTCTTGACGAACTTTTCGAAATCTTCACGGGGAACGATCGCTTTGTTTTTAATTTTCACACGGTAGTTATAGATGGTATTTACCGAATATCTCAATAAACCAGCAATATTTGAACTGTCGGTTATACCCAAACGGATCAAAGCAAAAATGCGGAGTTCGATGGTTAATAATTCACCTTTTTTAAGCAAAATACGCTCATCTTCAATTAGCAAGGCATTAAATTTTTCAACAAAATTTGGATAAATACTCAAAAACGTATTGTCAAAATTCTCATAAAACTCTTTTAACTCGGCTTCAATCAATGATTTGGATTTGGTATATTCAAAAAGTTCATTCAGATTGTGTGTGGTGATATGTGTATTTACAAATTTCCGAAATTTATCAAGCTTGTCAATATAATTTGAGCAAATGCTGATGAAGTTTCCAATATACAATTCTTTTACATGATTTGATTCAGCAAGTTCGTTGTTAACTGTTTGCAGCATATCGTTGCTTGAGTTCAGATATCCATTCAGTTCTTTGAGTTGTTGATTTACTAGCTCAAGGTCTGTCCGGGCAATGGTAAGTTTTTGTTTTTGCCGATATATAAAAATCATACCCAACAAAACGGTTACGCTCAGGATACTAATAATAATTAATAAATCATGCAATTTGGCTTTTTGAGAATCAGTTTTAGCTTGATAGGCCTGATTAATCACTGGCAAAATATTGGAGATGGCAATAAACCGTAACCTAGAATTAAAAAAAACGGCATCACCAAATGCAAATTGTATGTATTCGTGAGGCCTGTCAATATCCTTTTGTTTATATAAAAGCTTTGCCAAAGATGTTAATGAAGCATTATCCATAATACAAGCTTTAATATCAGACATTGCCGAAAGTATCAGAAACTTTTTCTGCAACTCGGGCTTTCCCATAATTTCATAATTCAGGGAGCGCTCAAAAGTAACAAGCGAATATGTTCTGTCACCGATATGACATTTTGACAATCTTTTAGTGTTTATCTCCATGCATGCATCCATTTGCCTGGAGTCCCGGTATCTTTTTTCTTTCAATACCAAATATCCTTCTGATTCCGGATCCAGAATTTGCACCAGAGAGTCGGCATAACATTGATAAAGCTTATCATATTTTTGTTTTTTCTCTTTAACGATCGAATAATATCCGAGTTCCGAATACACCGTCAGAAAACTTGAATAATACTGCTTTAACATGTCTCCCGATAACGTACTTCGCTTTATATCTTCAATAACGTCCAGCGCTTCCTTATACTGACCAGACGATGATAAGATTTTTGTGAGTAACAAGCGAGTTTCGCTTAGCATTTTTATATTGTTTACATTCTTCGATAAAAGAAGGTTTTGATTAATGTAATACAAGGCTGAATCAAAAGTATAAGGTATATAATCTTGAATTATTTGGGTAGTGATATAGTATATTTGCTCGGGTTTTCCCTTTGCCTCTTTCAATAAGACTTTCATGCCTTTAAGCTCATTTTCTTTGGCTACTTGTAACTGTGGTCTTGATTTCATCAATGAATCCAACTGATTGAGTAATGAATCAATTTCATTTGCAAAAGTTGCATTGTGTATCAGGACAATAAATAAGATGAATGAAGAAAGTTTTCTCATCAAAAAATATTTTCAATCGATTTTCAAAGCTAACAAAAGATTTTTCTGAATGCAAAAGACGGCTATTAATCCAATAAATTAATAGCCGTCTATTCTTGTAAATATCTAGTAAACAATAGTTTGCATCGCATGCGGTTTGATAACAACCTCTGTCATGCCTGTTCCAACATACAACTTATATTTTATTTCATCATTTGTTTTATTCATCACAATGGTCGCCATTTGTCCATTTTCATTTACAAATGATGTGGTTAACAGGCTGTTTCGGCTTGCAGTTGTACTCACTCTTTTTGCATTTGGTTTAACAAATTTTGAGAAATGACCGATGTAATAAAAAATGGGTGTATAAACAAGTTCTTTGGTTTGGGTATTGAAATGCACTGGTGCAAAACAAAAATTTCCAACATGAT
>JANXXY010000183.1 GCA_025350365.1 Bacteroidales bacterium
ACCTGCTTCGACTTTTGAAAAGTCAAGAATGTCGTTTATGAGGCTTAAAAGGAGGTCGGATGATTTTTTTACTATTTCGGCATATTCATGCTGCTCCGCATTTAAAGGTTGCTGGAGTAACGCATCTGCCATTCCAACAATTCCATTCATAGGAGTTCTTATTTCATGACTCATTTTTGCTAAAAAATCACTTTTAGCCAAATTAGCTGCAGCCTCAAGTTTACGTGATTTTTCGATTGGCGTTACATCAATAAAAGCTTCAATTAAGAGTTCCTCTTTATTTAATATGAATGGTATATCGTTTTTATAAATAGTATATTCATTTGCATCTTTATCAAAAACATAAAAATGACCTGTATCGTAGGCTGAATCTGATTTCACTTTTTCATCGAAATTTTTTGGTGTGATCATGTCTGCAACATTACGACCGATAATATTTGTTTCATTTTTACCGTAAAGCATCTCGGAAGCAGTTTGATTGATATGGCGAATGGTTTTATCCTGTGTAAGAATCATAACACCAATGGGAATCGAATCAAAAATCTTCATCAGATTTAGTTCAGAGTCATGCGCTTTCTTGTTTTGTAATTCCTTTTCGGAAAGAATTTTAATCAATAACCAAAATAGAAATGATCCAACGATTATTATTAGGAATGAACTGATAATTGCACGAAAAATTAATGGACGAAGAATCTTTTTATATGCAACAGAAAAAACAAGACCAAAATTACGTTTTACAAGTGTTAAAGTCTTGAACTGAGAATAGCAATTGATGGTTGATTTTTCAGTTATTATTTTTTGAAATAGGGCTACTTCAGATTTTTTGTTAAATGCTGTATTTATTGATTCCTGATTGACAACTTCGAATTTGATATTCGATAAATTATTAAATACAACCGTTCCTAAATTGTTTACAAGCCATTGCCACGTAAGTTCATCAAATTTATAATGTTGAAGTATCGATTGAGCAAAGGAGGCATAATTTATTGTAAGACAAAGACCTCCTAAAAGTTGTTTATTTTTAATTATTGGTAATGAATAGATGTATTCTTCGTTTTCAAAATTTAATGATTCATGTGGTAGAAATACTTTTTGAACATGAGCAGTATAATAATCTGTGATGAAATTACCCGTTTTATCAAGATAGAGACTAAAAGCATTTTTATTGTTATCAAAAACCGTAATGTTCGAAATTAAAACAGGAAATTCAGAATATAAAAGTTTTAGTTTTTGAATTGATTGAATGTCTTTATTTTTTGTTGTAAATACCGATATTAATGAGTCGGAAGTAAGTATACTTTTTACTCTATTTTCAAAATCGATGGAGATTTTTTCAAGGTTTTCTGAACAAGTCTTGTTTTGTTCCTTTAAAATTGTTTGTGCGCTTGAAAGTTGTTGGCGATATACACTTATATAAAAGGTAAAATTAATGATTAGTATAAATGCTATAAGCGAAATGAATATCGAATATATCTTCTTCATTGATAAGGATTCTGCATTTGATTACACGGTAAATATAATTTATTTAATATAATATAAACTAGAGTATTAGAAAATTATTTCTTAAATAATATCAATTATTATTTTCTATACTTTGTTTGTTGGTCGTTTAGGATACTTTGATAACTGTAATATCTTGAAGCAAAAATATTTCCATCTTCAACGGCTTTTTTTACCGCACATCTTGGTTCCTCCATATGAAGGCAATTGTAATACTGGCATGAAGATGCATATTTGAATATTTCAGGAAAAAAGTGGTAGATTTCTTTTTTATCCATATGTACCATGCCAAACCCTTTTATACCGGGTGTATCTATAATATATCCACCTTCCGGTAATTCAACCATTTCTGCAAATGTGGTCGTATGTTTTCCTTTCATATGATAATCTGATATTTCCCCTGTTCTAAGCTTTAATCCTGGGAATATTGAGTTTATTAACGTGGACTTTCCTACGCCTGAATTTCCTGCCATCACGCATACCTTGTTTAATAAAACGGCTTTTAACTGATCTAAATTTTTATTCTGAGGAACGGAGGTTTCGATTACAGGGTAACCAATTGGTTCATACATATTGTGTATATCGCTTATAAGTCCTGGTAAAGTATCTTCATAGAGGTCTGTTTTATTAAGAATGATCGTTACCGGGATTCTATATGCCTCGGCTGAGGCTAAAAATCGATCGATAAATTCCAGCGATGTTTCCGGAAAAATAAGTGTGACAACCAGCAACGCTCTGTCAAGGTTAGCGGCAATAACCTGAGATTGCTTCGATAAGTTGGAGGCTTTACGAATAAGATAATTTTTTCTTTCCTGAATATTGAAAATAACACCGGTTTGAGAATCAACCATTTCAATTTCAACCCAGTCGCCAACAGCGACAGGATTGGTGCTTTTTATATCCTGTGTTCGTATTTTACCTTTGATTTTGCAATTGATAATATTACCATCCTCGGTTTTTACCGTAAACCAACTTCCTGTCGATTTAATAACCAATCCTTTTTTCAATGCGTTGTTTAGTTTTTTGAAACGTTACAAATATAGGCTTTGACTCCGGGTTTATGGCATTTTTGGTAAAAATTTGCGTAGATTTGATCCCTTATTAGTAAGCATTTATGGAAGTATCATTTTATTCGTTCAATGTAAATGGATTAAGAGCGGCAATTAAAAGGGGATTTACCGATTGGTTGAAAGATGCAAAACCCGATATACTCTGTCTTCAGGAAATTAAAGTATCACCTGACCAGCTTGACTTAAGCTTTTTGCCAGCCCTGGGTTACCATCATTATTGGTTTCCTGCTGAAAAAAAGGGATATAGCGGCGTTGCGGTGTTTAGCAAATTGAAACCTGATTTCGTAAAACTTGGAATGAATCATCCTGAGTACGATTTTGAGGGACGTCTTATCCGCACAGACTATGGAGATATTACTCATTTGGCAGTTTATTTTCCATCGGGAACAAGTGGCGATATCCGCCAGGCATTTAAAATGAAATTTTTAATAGATTTCGATGAATACATATCCAAATTGAGAATTGAAAGGCCAAATATTATCATATCAGGAGATATCAATATAGCGCACAAGGAAATTGACATTAATTATCCAAAAAAACATACTAAAATGTCCGGATTCCTCCCAGAGGAACGTGCTTGGGTAGATCAATTTCTGGCTAAAGGATTTATTGATAGTTTTAGATTATTTAACCATCAACCTGAACAATATTCGTGGTGGACTTACAGGGCAAATGCCCGTGAGAAAAACCTTGGTTGGCGAATAGATTATCATTTGATTACTGACACTTTAAAAACACGATTGCAACAAGCATCGATTCATGCGGATGTTTTCCAATCTGACCACTGCCCGGTTTCTGTAATTTTGGATATTTAAGAATTATTATATATGCGAATGAAGGGTTGAATAGCCGTTGGTTTTAACCAATGAAATTAAATACGCTCATATTTAAGGGTTTAGTTAAAATATTTTTTTTTGCTAAAGCCAAATTAAACTTTCAATTAGTTCCGCTAGCTAAAGCTGGCGGCTATTAATAAATCTCAACTCTTAATTCGCATTATATACTCACAGCTACCAAATAACCTCCATATTTACGGATATTTATCACTTTCTCGTTATCCAAAATAAGGTATTGACCCTTAATTGCGGTTAGCCTACCGGTTATTTGAGCCTCTTTCTCCAAATCCATGCTGGTAACTTTAATCGGATAAGAAATATTGGGATATTCGATGTCAGTTACAGTGTTATCCAAGCAAACGTATTGTTGAATCTCAAAAGGCAGAAGGGAGGCAATGTGCATTTTCTGAACCATGATGTCAGTATCTTCAGCAATTTTATTCGTCAGCATATGTCGCCAGTTGGTTTTGTCAGTTAAATGCTTTTTCAGTTCTACCTCAATAAGTCCTGCAATATACCGGTTTGGCGTTTGTGCGAATTTTATTGCTTTGGATGCTCCCTGATCAATCCAGCGTGTTGGAATTTGCGACTTACGCGTAACTCCTACTTTAAGTGCACTGGAAAGTGCAAGATATACAAAATGATCCTGGAGGCAATGTTTGGTGGCCCACTCCATATCGCGTGCGATTCCTTCGTGCGCTTTGCATAATTCAGGACGAAGTACGCAATCTTCGGTTTCGGGAATTGAAATAAAACAGGGATAACAATTCCCCTGTGCAAACGACTTTTTTGTGAGTTTTCCACAATTCAAACAGTGAATCTCATTCAACCAGCTAATTGATATTTGAGAATTGAGCAACTCATTCATATTAATGCGGCCATCGTTAACCGGAAGATAATATTGAACAGGACTTGCAAACTCTGTCAACATCTTGGAAATAACGCCTCTGTATTCCATAGATTACCATTTCTTATATAACAAAAATACATTAACAATGTGCAGGTTTCAAATTATTTTTAAATAATTATAAAAAATTAGTACTATGTAACGCATAGTACTAAAATTTAAATATATCTTTGCAATGAATTTACAATTCAAAACCTAATACGAATGATATGAAAAAAGTTGTTACGATACATTTAGCCGGAAAACTATTCCAAATTGAGGAAGATGCTTTTTTAAAACTCGAAGAGGCACTTTGCAAGATGCGTTTGAAAGATCCTGTTCGTTGCGAATCCCTTGAAGTTATGTTTTCA
>JANXXY010000184.1 GCA_025350365.1 Bacteroidales bacterium
CCCTGCTTCCTGCCGGGCTCCAATCTGCTTCATCTCAACACGTACCTTGAATTCCTCTGCGAATTTTTTAATTAGTTCTCTGAAATCAACCCGGTCTTCGGCAATATAATAGAAAATGGCTTTGGTTTTATCGCCTTGGTATTCAACATCGCCAATTTTCATATCGAGGTTTAGTCGTTCAGCTATTTCACGTGCTCTGAGCATAGCAGGCATTTCGCCTTCAATTGCCTGATACCATTTTTCGAGGTCAACAGCTTTTGCCTTTCGGTAAACCTTTTTTAGCTCCTCCTCATTGGAATAAGTAAACCCGGTACGTTTTATCTGCTTAAGAACCAAATCACCCGTAAGGCAAACTAATCCGATATCGTGTCCAGGAGAGGCTTCAACTGCAACAATGTCACCTTTATGTAAACGTAACTTGTTAACGTTTTTATAATATCCTTTTCTGGTATTTTTAAACCTTATTTCAATAATTTCCGATTCCATGCCGGTTTTAGGCAGGTCGTCCAGCCAATTAGTAGTATCGAGTTTGTTGCTGCCCACCAAAGCTTTCGGCTCCTTATCGGGTAATTCCCCTGTAGGATTAAAGCATCCACGTGTACAGCATATATATTTATTATCCATCGGATTCAGGTAAGAAAATTAAATTAAATGGTGCAAAAATAATGAAACACCCATGATTTGCAATCACAAATACAAAATAGTTATTTAGGTTGAAGCCGTTAGTATTGGAATGGGGTTTTATAAACCAACTTATCCGTAAACTTTTTACCTATTTTTTTATCATTTTAATTAGTTTTAGTGACATGTCCAGAAAAATGAGCTTATCACTTCCGTTTGCTTCGATATGATATTGAGCTTTATTTATTTCTTCTACCATAAGATAAACATTGCTCTCATTAATATAAGGGAAAAACTTGGATGAAAAATCCGATTCTTTCTCAGTTAAAAGGGCAAGTTCAGGAACCTGGCAGTTCATAATAAAGTTTTCCCGTATCATGCGCAGGGTATAACCCATAAAATTTTTTTGCCTTTCGCGACCAATACCAATCATTGAATCGCACCACTGCATCAGCCCGAGAACGTCTTTGGTCCAGCATAAACGCATCAGGCTCACAAACCTGTCCAGATTAAAGGAATTATCTTCGTCGCTTTTTAATACCTGTAAGGCTTTTACAAAGTTCCCATCTGCTAAATGAACGGCATCTCTCAATTGTTGTTCTGGATAATTGTGATGCTCTTTCAAATAAACAAGCAAATTATCCGAATCAATTTTCTGTATTTTAATAAGCTGTGTGCGCGAAAGAATGGTTTGAAGCATCATTCCTGTATTTTCGGTAATCATAAGGAACAATGTTTTTTCGGGAGGTTCTTCCAACATTTTCAGCAACTTGTTGGCAGCAACACCATTCATCCGTTCAGGCATCCATATAATCACAACTTTATAATCGGCCTCAAACGTTTTAAGGTTTAATTTACGAATTATTTCCTGACTTTCGTTTTTGCTTATGATTCCCTGTTTATTCTCAACATCGATACATTCGTACCATTGAAGCAAGTTAAAATAAGGGTTATCCAGAAGGAGAGCTCTCCATTGTTTGATGAAATCGTCGCTAACCGGCTCCTTGGTAATGCTTTTTGTGGTTGCTACAGGGAAAACAAAATGCAAATCGGGGTGAATAAGTTTCTGATATTTAGAACACGATGGACAAATACCGCATGAGTCGGAATCAGTAGGATTTGCGCAGTTGATATACTGAGCATACGCAATAGCAAGAGCGAGATTTCCTGAGCCTTCAGGTCCCAAAAAAAGCTGAGCATGAGCAATACGATTGTCTTTTACCGTTTGAATTAACCGCTGTTTTACATGCTGTTGGCCTACAATATCTTTAAAAAGCATATTATTAATTAACTTTTACAAATGTAATGAGAAAGTGGGTACTAAAAAATTCAGCAAAAACAACCATAATATTATTACATGAGTATCCGATGTTGTATCCAAACAAGTCTTGCACTCAGTCTAAATAACATTATAAGTTTAGGCGCTTAGTCAGCCTAATTTTTTTATGTATG
>JANXXY010000191.1 GCA_025350365.1 Bacteroidales bacterium
ACATTTTTTCAAATACAACCAAAAAAACAGGAGATCGCTCAAAATATTTCTCCTGCAAAGGATACTACAAAGTCAATAACATCTTTTGACATAAAACAGGAATCGCCTGTTCTTAAGCAAAAAGAACTTAAGGTTCGAAATACACCTCGTGTTAGCTCAGAATTAGCCGGAACTGACAAAATAATTGGAAACGAGGCAGAATTGATTAAAGTTAAACCTGAAATATCTGCTGCTGAAAGTAAGAAATCTTCTAGCAAAAAGGAGGAAGTACCTTCTTTACCAATGAAGACAGAGGAATCAAAATCGATCCAAAGCAACGCAATAGTCGCAAAACGATCAGTTTCAGTTTCCATGGAAACGGAAGAATTGGAGCCAATTGAAATAATTGTTGCCGATGAAAAGGATGGGAAAAAAGGCATTGAGCCTGTATTTATGTATGTTGAGGAAAAAGCCACTTTTCAGGGTGGCGACCTGCAAAAATTCCAAAGATACATTCTGGAAAATTTTAAAATTTCGGAATCGGTAAAGAGTTACGGGGTTTCTGGTAAGGTAATTGCTCAGTTTGTAGTTGGAACAGAAGGCAAGGTAGAAAATATAAAAATTATAAAAGGATTAAATTTTGGTGCGGATAATGAAATGGTAAGGGTACTTCAGAACAGTCCGCCATGGAAACCGGCCAAACAGGGCGGAAAAGCTGTTCGACAAAGGTTTATCCTACCTTTAACTATCGATTTAAAACTCGAACCTTAAAAATTATCACCCCACACTGCCATTAATTCTTGGAAAAATGTTACATCTCTAAAGGCAATCTTCGGGTTTTTGTGTGACATTTCAGATCATAATAAATATTCATTAGGTCAAAAAATAGTTTTCACAGAGAAGTTATTTATAATAGGGAAGACGTAAAAATAATGTATACCTCAATAAGCGTTCCCAAATATCATCGATCGCATAGATATGCTTCCCATAGTAATCGATTCTGTAAAAAAGGAAACATTATCATCTGGCTCAGCGGTAGCTAAAACGTAAAGAAGTGGTAAATAATGTTCATTAGTTGGAATTGACCGAAGTGCCGAACTCGCTAACGTCTGATAATTTATTAAATCAGTAAATTTTCTGTTCTCAATTTTTTGTTTTACCAGGCCATCAAATTCAACTGCCCACCCAAATGCAGTGCCCCCCCAATTAATTTCACCGAGATTGTGAACAATATTTCCACTTCCCATAACCAGTATTCCACTATTTCTAAGAGACCTCAGTTCCTTACCAAGTTCAAAGTGCTCAGCAGGTGTTAAGTCGGCATTTAAACTTAACTGAACGATAGGAATGTCAGCATTTGGATACATTCGGCATAAAACAGACCACGTTCCATGATCTAAACCCCAGGCAGTATCAGAAGATATTTTTATAGATTTGATGCTATTAATAATAGTCTCTGCCAATTTTGGTGAACCTGGTGCAGGGTAAGCGACTTTATACAAATCCGGAGGAAAACCATAAAAGTCATAAATCGTACGCGGATGTTGCATGGACGTAACGAAACATCCCCGCGTAACCCAATGTGCAGATATACACAAAATTGCTTCCGGTTTTGGTAATTGAACAGCAATTGCTTTCCATTTTTTGCTATATTCATTGTCATCAATAGCATTCATAGGGCTTCCGTGGCCTATAAAGAGTACAGGGAGTTTTTCCATGAGAGTTTAAAAAGTATAAAAAAGTGCTTTTGAAAATTTCACCTTCATTCTTATGTTGATATTTCGAAAGTAGTCATTATTACTCAAAATGATATTCCCAGAAGAAAAATCTTTTAAAATACGAATTTGAATTATCGTGCGATTTAACTGCATAATCATATTTTTTGAATTAATGGATGCAAGAGGTTTCATCTTAAAAATGTGTTCAGTATCTTCGCTTAATAATTAATGACCTAAAAAAATGAAATTTAAATTTTGTAGACGCAAAACACTTAACCTCTTAGCAATTTCACTATTCATGTGTAGCATCTATTCTTGCACTCAAAAGCAGGAAGTGGTGATTTTAACTGATAAAATAGTTGACCAAAACTGGCAGTTTAAACAAGCTGATTCTGGAGAATGGTTGCCGGCTATTATTCCAGGATGTGTCCATACTGACCTTCTGGCAAATAAAAAGATCGAAGATCCTTTCTATCGCACAAACGAACGCAATCAACAATGGATTGATAAAAAGGATTGGGAATACAAATCTTTCTTTTCCATTGACAAAGAAACTTTCCTCAAAAATAATCTGGAAATTTATTTTGAAGGGCTTGATACATATGCTGATGTATATGTTAATGATTCTCTTGTTTTGAAAGCCGATAATATGTTTCGCGAATGGACCGTAAATGTTAAAAAATACGTGAAAGAAGGTGATAACAGTTTAAGAGTTTATTTCCATTCTCCGATAAATATTGGTCTTGAAAAACTTAAAAAATTTGGATTTGACCTCCCGGCCACCAATGACCAGAGCGAAAACGGGGGACTGGGCGATAAGAAAGTAAGCATTTTTACCCGTAAGGCTGGTTATCATTATGGTTGGGACTGGGGTCCGCGTTTTGTTACATCTGGTATTTGGCGACCTATTCATTTACTAGGCTGGAATAATGCCCGTATCGAACATGTTCAAATTGTTCAGAACGAAGTATCAAAGGAAAAGGCTTCGTTAAATGCTATTGTTGAAATTAATTCGGCTATAAATGGTAAAGTACAGATTACCATTTCTTCCCAAACCGATCCTTCCATCACGGCAAATACGTCGGCTAATGTGAAAATTGGAATGAACAAAGCTGAGCTGAGTTTTGAAGTTGTCAATCCAAAACTATGGTGGACCAATGGTTTAGGCGAATCATTTCTGTATAAAATTAGCAGTGAACTAAAAATTGATGATAAAATCATCGATAAAAAAGAAACCAATATAGGGTTACGCACAGTAAAAATTATTCAGAAACCTGATTCTTTGGGGAGCAGTTTTTATGTGGAACTGAACGGTGTGCCTGTTTTTATGAAAGGCGCCAATTACATACCAAACGACAATTTTCTTAACCGTGTAACACCAGAAGTATATGATAAAGTGGTTCAATCCGCTGTAAAAACTCACATGAACATGTTGCGTGTATGGGGAGGTGGTATATATGAGAATAATTATTTTTATGACCTTTGTGATAAAAGCGGCATTTTGCTTTGGCAGGATTTTATGTTTGCCTGCAGTATGTATCCGGGTGATGACGGCTTCCTTGAAAATATCCGTCAGGAGGCTATTCAAAATGTAAAACGTCTGCGCAACCATCCTTCCATAGCTATATGGGTTGGAAATAACGAAATTGATGTTGCCTGGCAGCAAAATAATCCCAATGGTGGCTGGGGCTGGAAACAAAAATATACAGCTGAGCAACGCAATAAGGTCTGGAAAGCATACGATACTATTTTTCATAAAATTTTACCCGCAGTGATTTCTGAAAACGATCCACAGCGATTTTACTGGCCTTCGTCACCTCTGGCAGGATGGAATAAACATTCTGATTTTGCTGCTCATTCGGGCGATATTCATTACTGGGATGTTTGGTGGGGGCAGAAACCATTTAACGAATACCGCACTCATATTGGCCGGTTTATGAGTGAATATGGCTTCCAGTCGTTCCCGGAATTTAACACGGTTAAAACCTATACCGTTCCGCAGGATTATGACATATTTTCGGATGTAATGAAAGCACACCAGCGCTCGTCCATTGGTAACGGAACCATTAAAAATTATATGCAGCGTGATTATAAGGTTCCTACGGATTTTCGAAAGTTCCTGTATGTTGGCCAAGTATTGCAAGCCGAAGGAATTAAAACCGCCATGGAAGCGCACCGTTCAAGAATGCCTTATTGCATGGGTTCTCTTTTCTGGCAGATCAACGATTGCTGGCCTGTAGCTTCATGGAGCAGTATTGATTATTATGGGCGATGGAAAGCACAACAATACTTTGCTCAAAAAGCATTCCGCGACGTTCTTGTTTCACCTCAGTTGGATAGCACTAGGATTAACATTTATATGGTGAGCGATTTACTCGAAAACAAAAATGTAAAACTTTCGTTGAAAGTACTCGATTTCTCTGGAAAAGTAGTTTTTGAAAAGACACTTCCATTGGAACTGAAAGCAAACACAAGTTCTCTATACTTTACCGACGATGTAAAAAATATCCTTTCTGGTTCATCTACTAAAAATGTGCTTCTTTCAACTAAGGTAATTGATGGCGAAAAAGTACTTGCCGAGAACATTTTATATTTTATGGCAATTAAAGACGTAGCCTTACCAAAATCTTCGTTACATAAAACAGTAAAAGAAGTAAATGGTGAATTTATTTTGGAACTGAAAGCTGATAAACTGGTGAAAAACCTTTACCTCAGCCTTGAAGATGGTGATGGCTTCTTCAATGATAACTACTTTGATATTCTTCCGGGCGAGACCTCTGTTATTTATTTCAAACCTGTAAAAGGTCTGGATATAAAAACATTTGAAAAGAATCTGAAAATGATACAAATGTCGGATATTTAAATTTCACAAACATCAGATCTCTGGAAATTTAATATGACTTAAGTTGCTACAGACCAATTAGAAATTAGGTCATGGATTTAATCATTTCTACTAAGTACTTTCGTTATGGAATCGAGAGGACTTAGTAGAAAAATTTCAGACCCAGATTAACCTTTTTACTTTATTCGATTGTTAGTTTTTGCTTTTGGCCAAATCATTACCAACAAAAATACGATAATCTTTAATTTTACCTCCTGCATTATCGTCTCCAGGTCGGGAGGTGTATCTAAAACCTGTTATTTTAATACTGGCTCCAAGATCAATAACTAAATAATGCGGATGTTTTGCTTTATTCTCTCCACTATATTCAGTATGCCAGTAATCCTGTGCCTGTCCATTGATGGCATTATTCGCTGAGCCATCTTCATTTTGCATTTCTTCACTATCGGCATAGACAATTAACCATGATGCATTAGATATAGGCTGGCCGTTTTCACCCAGAATTGCAATTTCCGAAATGGCGGCATCACCTTTTCCGTCAAAGGAATTTAAACTTTCGATGCAGAATTGGCGTCCTTCGAAGGGTTTACTGAAACGGACTTCCTGTATTTGTTGCACTGGTGCAAAGCTCCCCGTGTGTGCCGGGTTTATTCCTTGCAGCGTCAATATACTATTGTTGTTTTTGGAGCTGAAATCTAATTCTGGTCGTAATTGGTCGAGGACCGGCTTAGTTAATCCAGCCAGTTTCGGTTCCTGAGGACTAAGAACATCAAATACAATTACTTCGTTAATCCCTTTCTTTAACCAAACACCCGGCAGGTACATGGTTTGAGTTGGACCAATGTTCCAGTATCGACCAAGACAGTATCCATTAACCCAAACAACGCCTTTTCCCCACTTGCTTATATCAAGAAATACATCCCCGGTATTAGTCAGGGTGAAATTACCACGCCAGAATGAAGGTGTTTTGGTTGTCCCTTTTTTCCATTTTAACCCGCTAATCATTGGTTTTTGTAAATCTAACCGAAATATACTCCAACCTTTAAGCTCCGATGATTTTTGATTGTTAGCTGAAAATGTAACCGGGCTGTATAACCCTTTGCGATCGTGTGCTTCCGGTCCAAAGTTTACTCGTCCCATGGTATAAACAAGAATGTCTAATTGAGCATCCTTTACATGCGCAGGTATTTTTATTTTGTAACGTCTACTGCGTCTATCCATAATCCCAATCTGTTTGCCATCCAAATATATCCAGGCAAAATCCCTTACTTCTTTGGCATCAAGAAACCCTTCTTCTCCGGCAAGCAGCATTGTACGATACATAATCATCCCGCTTCCCTGATTATAGGCCTCCATATTCCGGGGAGTTTCATCTTTTATGGCTTGCGGAAGGTTCTCAAATAGCGGAGCAACTTCAGAAAGTGAAAATTCAGGAATTTCAATCACCGGATAACCCTTGGGAGGCTCGGGCAATGTTTCACCGGGAAGAAGATATTTTGACATCAGATCACGTGTCTTCTGGAATTTATCACCAATCCATCCAGCTTCGCTTATAGGTGCATCATAATCATAACTGCTTACATCCGGGCGAAAAGGTCGGTCACAACCAGCCCACAGACCAAAGGTGGTTCCGCCATGTGCCATGTAAATACTGAAAGATGCATTGTTTTTTAACATATATTCCAGATCAGTAAGGAAAACAGGCGTGTTTCCCTTGTGATGCATTACACCCCAGGTATCAAACCAGCCAGGATAAAATTCACCACACATCAATGGGCCTGTTTTCTGAATATCCCGCAATGCTTTAAATCCGTTTTCCGGGTTGCTTCCAAAATTAACAACGTTGAAAAGTTCAGGGATCATACCGTTTTTCATTGCATGAGTGGGGTTACATGCAAACAAGGGAATGTCGAAACCTGCATCAATCATGGCCTGACGCATCTGTTTCATGTATTCGGCATCCGAACCATAATAGCCATATTCATTTTCGACCTGAGCCATCAATATTGGGCCGCCTTTAGTAACCTGCATAGTACCAAGCACACGACCTACTTCATTTAACCAACGCTTTGATTCACTCATATAATCAGGATCAAGCGATCGGAGTTTCATGTCTTCTTTTTTGAGCAGCCACCAGGGTAAACCACCCATTTCCCATTCAGCACATACATATGGCCCGGGGCGCAGTATAACCCACATTCCTTCTTTTTGAGCTAATCTGCAGAATTCTACTATATCACGTTGTCCTTCCCAATCGTATTTTCCTTTTTCAAATTCATGGTAATTCCAAAATAAATAGGCACATACGGTATTTAAACCCATGGCCTTGCATAACTGGATTCGGTTTTCCCAATATTCGCGGGGAACACGTGCAAAATGAATTTCACCACATCGAATTTGGAACCGCTCACCATCTAGTAAGAAGTCGGTGGCACCAATTTCAAATTTGTGCTGCTTAATCGGCTGAGCTGTTAAAGACCCGATAAAAATTGCAATGAAAAAGTAAATAATTATTTTTTGCGACATGATTGAATAAGGTTAAATTTAAGGTTCTAAGATATTCATTAATATTCAAATCCGATTAAAAGGAAATGGGATTCTAAAATCAATCTAATTAAATTATTCAGTAGAACCGAGAAACA
>JANXXY010000236.1 GCA_025350365.1 Bacteroidales bacterium
TGCTGTGATAGCAGTGCCCATATGGCCCATACCTACCACGGCCACATTCATTACTTCTTTATTATCGAGAAGGCTGCCAATAGCATTGATCAGTTCCTGAATGTTATACCCTTTACGTTGAACACTTGAATAACCAAGAAACATAATGTCTCGGCGCACCTGAACAGCCGTAATATTAAGTAAAGCAGCCAACTCGTGCGAAAAGATGTGAGTCTGGTTATTTGCAAAACAATTTAAAAGCGTCCGGCGATACTGACTTAAACGTTCAATGGTTTTTTCTGGTAATTTCATTCGTGATCTGTGTTTTTAATTCCAAAATGTAATTAACCTAATTAATTCATAAATGACCCTCACCTTAAATCTCTCTCCCATACTGGCAAGGGACTTTGGCTCACACAAATCCAGCTCCCCTCTCTGTTTGGAGAAGGGTTGGAGTTGAGGTCATTATAGGGATTCGTGAATTATTCATTCTAATAAATTCAGACTTTTTAAATTAAAAATGAATATTAAAACAAATTTGGAGCCTTCCACACACTCAATGTGCAAAGTATCATTAAATCTTTACAAATATAAGAGTTTGGTTGTATTATTTAGTGAAAACAAAAAAGAACCGGAAACCCAGTATCAAGAGCAATAAAATTGAACAACCAAAACCCAATCTAAATATTTTTTGTAATTCAAGGCCATTGCAATAATTTATCTTCCGGAGATATTTATTTTCAGAAAAAAGAATCAAACACTCACTGCTCGCTAAAATGTGTGAATAATGTAATTTTTTTTCAAAGTTATGTAAGATATAAGCAGGTTCATGTCTTTACCTTTGTAAAGTTAAATCATACGTAAAAGGTAAAACAGATTAATCCCGCGATCATGAAAGTTCATGTAGTTTCTGAAACAGCATTTACTACAAAAGGCAATGGTGTCCACACAGCCTTTATTGATCTCATCGAATTATTAAAAGAAAAAAACGATGTTGATGTTATAGTAAATGATGAGGGTGAAGGTGATGTTTTTCATTGTCACACCTATGGGCCTTATTATTTTTGGAAAGGGAGAAAATATAAAGGGAGGAAAATTTTTACAGCGCATGTAATTCCAGATTCTATTAGAGGATCCTTGCCGATGTGGAAACTATTAATGCCTTTTGTTAAATGGTATTTTAAAAAAGTTTATTCATATGCTGATGTATGCATAGCCCTTTCCCCTATGGTTGAAAAAGCAATCAGAGATCTGGGAGTTGATACCCGGATTGTAAAGATTTTTAATCCGGTGCTTATAAAAAAATGGAAATGTACCGAGGAAAAGCGGAAAGAAGGACGCAAAATGCTCGGTTTATCTGACACTGATTTTATTGTATTAGGAGTAGGGCAATTGGAAGGGCGAAAAGGCGTTGAAGAATTCCTTAACATAGCTGAAGCCATTCCGGAGGCAAAATTTGTTTGGGCTGGCGGCAGACCTTTTGGTATATTTACTGAAGGTATTGCCCGAATTAATGCACGGGTTGCAAGAATTGCCGGACAAGTTACGTTTACTGGTATGATTGATATAGACATCATGCCTTATGTTTATGCTGCTTCCGATTTATTATTATTTCCTTCCTATCAGGAAAACTGTCCACTGGCTCCTCTGGAAGCTGCGGCTTGTGGTATACCTGTGATTTTCAGAAATATTAAAGAATATACATTGCTATACGAAAGTTCTTATTTGAGTGCCAATACCACGCTTGAATTTATTGAACTGACTAAAAGATTAATTAATGACAAATCCTTTTATGAAGAAGGACAACGAATTTCAGAAGAATTAATCATGCAATTTGATAAAAATAAAATCAGGGATAAACTAATTCAACTATATCAGGAGCTTATTGACAATGGCAGAAACCGTATTGTCCTTAATGAAGTTTTTAATACAAAAGGACAAAAAATTGCTTTTGTTAATTAAGTGAATGATATCGCTTTTTTTAATTGTTTCATACCCAGTGCTCCACAAATCCAATACTTTGGTATATTTTTTAAGGTACTGATAATGAGTGCAAATTCAAAAAATGAAATTAATTGTAATTAACTATTAGCTAATCATTTTCAAATTATCTCATTTTCAAATTTTCAAATTTAACGAAGTGTTGTTAATGTAAACTAAAGCTCAAAAGAGTAGTATTTTAAGGTATAGTTTACAATATCAATGTTTTATAAATACGAAACAATTCATCTTTATCTAGTTTTTCATAAACTTCTTTTTGTTTTTCAAGAATTCTTTCAACTAAATCTTCTTTACTTAGGTTGTCCTTTTCGTTATTAATGATTTCCTTAAGTGCTTTTTCAATTTTTTCCATAATATTTATAATTAAGTGAGTTAAATGGAAATATTTATTCATTTAGTCTTTTAGCGTGGATTTTGTAGAAAATGCTGGCGACACCCCAATATGAAATACAGATGTAAAGTTAGCAAATTTTAATATGAAATATTATTGCACAAAATATAAGGATACAAAAGAAGTGATTGAAGTGCTGGAAGAATTATTCAAATAGGAAGAACAAAAAAACTGCTGATATTCTTATTATTTCAAAGGAACGAAAATTGAAAGAAGCTACGGAAGCTGCTGAACAAGTAAAGAGAAGTAAAACAACAGCATATGAATTGGTTAAAATGGTAAAACAACAAACTCAAAAATCCGACAGCCTAAAAAACAAATAACTTATTTTTGTTTCAAAAACCGTACATTTGGTTGAAAAAAGAAAATAAAAGCACCATGGCAAAACCAAACGATCAAACCAAAACTTCAATAACTAAAAATATGGAATTTCTATATTTTTCAGTTATACCGGGGCTTACAATGGTTATTTTACCTGAACGATATAAGAGTAGTATACACCATAGTGGTTTATACTGATTCGTTGGCTGCAAGGCAAAGAGTGACAACGATTCTAAGTATTTGAATTTATCTAATGAATTTGAGTGTATTTGACAGACAGCAGAAAAATATTGGTTACATCCCGAACATACGTATAATAATTTCTAATACTTAAGATAGACTTTAATTTTTAA